>CAYVAP010000487.1:0-4359 GCA_964449365.1 uncultured Bacteroidia bacterium | reverse complement strand
CAAAGGCTTGACCAGTCGCCAGTGGGGCCAGCCGTCTTGGTCGAGGTATGCCAGTTCGTAGTAGCCTGAGATTGACAAGAGCCGACAGATGGCGATGTGCATCAGGTCGACTTTCTCTTCCTTGGTGAATTCGCGGGGGCCACTGCCCAGCTCGCGTACTCCAATCAGAAAGAGGATGGATTCCATGGTCATCTTTTTGCCGAAGCGCTCTTGCAGCTTGGTTTCCAGCATTTTCCAGCGGGTATGCAGATCGAGTTCCATTTGTTGCTTTGGTTCAGTAGAATGAGCAGAGACGTATGCCTATGCAAGGTGACCAGAGGAACCGAAAGTTTGAATGACTCAGGTTGGTTGTCGTAAAAAAGTAGGGGGTGAGAAATGGGAGTCTCTAGCGGATGGGCCTAGCGTCGCGGCTGAACATATAGCCGTTGAAAACGGGACATCAAGCCGCCTCATCTGGTAAAAAGCCCTGCTTACGCAAGTAAGCTTTGCCCAGCTCGCAAAATTCGCTGGCTTGAGCCAGGACCGTCTCGGCGGTTTCGCGGGAGACCTCAGCGATGATTTCGTAATCGCTGATTTGGCGTTGCGTAAATACCTGCTTGAGCAGCTTGCTGGCGGTGCCAGGGAGTTTCCCCGGCTTGATCAGGTGTTCGCCCAGTTGATTGGCCAGGCCGTCATGCGATTGGGTGATCACCCGCTCGGTTAGCAAGAGCGCTTGACCGACATAAAACATGGCGTAGTATGCCCTGGAAACGGAAGAGGCATGGCTTTGCTGTTCGGTCATCAAGAACGATGCATCGAGTAAGTTTTGATCAGCTTTTTCGATCAGCTTGGGGATGTGTTCCTGCATATCGTAAAGGGTTTGCCCATCTTCTGCCACGTGGTAGTACAGCAACTGGGTGCGCTGCCGATACCCTTGCTCCGTGGCGGGAAAGGCGCTGACTACCCGGAGATATTTCAGGTCCAAGGGATGCGTGGCTTCGATGAGGTGATCTACCTCTCGGAAAAAGTCGATTTCCTCCTCATGCAGCAGCACCAGCAAATCCACGTCCGACTCGGCGTGTGCCTCCCCCCGCGCGAAGGACCCAAACAGGATGATGCGGCTCAGCCGCCACCCGTACAGCCGCCGCATGGCCTGCACGAACTCGTCGAGCAGGGGCTGGATCTGGGCGCGGGTGGGGTGAGTGGTGGAGGTGGACATGGAAACCAACTTACTGGACAAGAACGGAATACGGGGTAAGGAATACGGGGTAAGGAATACGGGGTAAGGCATTCGCTACAGCCAGCCAATTGGCTGATAATCAGGCGTCTCTTATCTTGTACATCCTGGCTAACCTCTTTTTTTGTCTGTGAGTATGCATGGACGATGCCATCAGGAATCGGCCAGAAAGCCATTTGCAACTAAGTAGGTCTTGCCTACGGTACGAAAATACGAGGCATCTTCCAACACCACTTGCGCGGTTTCGCGGGTGATGTCTGGCTCAAACTCATATTCGCTCACCATGCGGCGGTCAAAAGCACGCTGAAAGACTTCGTTGCATTTGGCCGGGATCTTTTCAGGTTTGATGAAATATTTACCTAGCTGGTTGAGAAGCCCACGGTGAGATTTGACGCTGATCCCTTCGCTGATCAGCAGCGCCTCTGCGAGGTAGAAGATGGCGTAATAGGCGCGTGAAATCACTGACGCGTAGCCTTGCCCCGCATCAAACAAGAGTTGGGCGTCGGAGATGGTTTCATCGGATCGCTTGATCAGGGCGGGGATGTGTTCCTGCATGGGAAAAAGCGTTCGGCCATCTTCTGCGATGGCGTAGTAAATGAGTTTGCTGCGTTGCACGAAGCCCGTCTCCGTGCCCGGGAAGGCACTGACGAGCCGCTCGTGTTTCAGCGTCAGGGCCATCACCTCGGGGCGCATGCGGTCTTGCTCCGCGAAAACGTCCACCGCCTCCTCATGCAGCAGCACCAGCAAATCCACGTCCGACTCGGCGTGCGCTTCCCCCCGCGCGAAGGACCCAAACAGGATGATGCGGCTCAGCCGCCGCCCGTACAGCCGCCGCATGGCCTGCACGAACTCGTCGAGCAGGGGCTGGATCTGGGCGCGGGTGGGGTGGGTGGTGGGGGACATGGCAGGTTCATTTGGTAAGATTAGGAGCGTGGCCTCAAGCCACTTCATCAGGCAGAAAACCCTGCGTGTGGAGGTAGCTTTTGCCCAGCTCACAAAACTCGCTGGCTTGAGCCAGGACCGTCTCGGCGGTTTCGCGGGTAAAATGGGGGTTGAAGCCATAGTCGCCCATCTGGCGCTTTTCGAATACCCCAGCAAGGTACTTGCTGGCTTTGGCGGGCAACTTTCCCGGCTTTACGAGGGATTGGGCCAACTGATTGGACAAGCCGCCGTGCGACTTGGTAACTACGCCTTCACTCAGCAGCAGGGCTTCTCCCACATAGAACATGGCGCAATAAGCTCGCGAGACGGCTGATTCGTAGCTCTCCAACGCTGTGAATAGGTGCTGGGCGTCGCGCAGGGTCTTGTCCGAGCGCTCAATCAGTGGGGGGATGTGGTCTGTCGTCTCGAAAATGGTAATGCCTTCCTCGGCCACGTTGTAATACAGCAATTCGCTGCGCTGGGCGTAGCCCTTTTCGGTGGCGGGAAAGGCGTTGAGCAAGCGGCCATGTTGCAGGAGCAAGCGATGCTTGTCCTCCAGCATGTCGTCTAGTTCGCCAAATAGGTCCATTTCCTCGTCGTGCAGCAGCACCAGCAAATCCACGTCCGACTCGGCGTGCGCCTCCCCCCGCGCGAAAGACCCAAACAGGATGATGCGGCTCAGCCGCCGCCCGTACAGCCGCTGCATGACCTGCACGAACTCGTCGAGCAGGGGCTGGATCTGGGCGCGGGTGGGGTGGGTGGTGGAGGTGGACATGGCATACTTTGCTTGAAGATAACGATTTTCCGCAGGAATTGGATAAAGCTGATCCATTGGCTTACCGGGCCGTTGAGCTGGCCCAGCAGATAGGAGCTGGTCAGCATCATGCCGTGGTACTGGGCGACCATGCGCAGGCAGGTCAGGCCGCAGTCCATGGCGTCGAGTTGACGGTGAAAGGGAAAGGTTTTTTCATGGGTGCTGCGGAGGGTTGACGGTGGGAAGGCGTCGATGAGGGGCTTGGCGGCAAGTTTTTGACAGCCTATTGGGCTACTTCTGATTCAGCTGAGTAGCTGGATAGGGTGAGCCACGAATCGTTAGGCTGTGCTCGATGATAGCCAATTTTCGATACATCGCCATGAAAAATTAGCTGGCCTGCCCCAGGGGAGAATGCCGCCGCAGGCTGGCAAGGAAGCTACCGCTACGAACTGGCAGGAGACGACCGGCTGCGCTTGAGGTCTTTGCGCAACAGCAGTACGTTTCCTGGCCAATATTTGGGCAATAGCATGGAGGTATCTTTGACGCGCTGACCCAGCCTACCTCTGCTTGATTTAACCGGGCTCTTTCTCTCTCGGGGAAGAGCCTTTTCTTTCAGGAAGAAACTCGCCCTGTGAGACACCTAGGCATAGATTTTTCTCATTTCTCTTCGTGTACATCTGGCTCAGGATGAGCATTCCGAGCTGGGCGTGATCCGGTGCTGGAGCGGGCCCTCCAATACCTACGATCCCTAATTGATCCGCCATAAGGTTTTTCGTCTCAATGTGTATGCTTATTTACCTGTTTGGTTTTGACTAGATCATCAGATCGAGGGGCAAGTCAGAAATATCCCGCAAACGTTTACCTGCTACTAAGGCGTCCAACAGGTTCTCAGCCTCATCGTTCCCTTCTTCATTGACGCTATCTATCAGCTCAGGCAATGCAAAGTGGTAAACGCAATCTATATCGCCTGTTCCCAAGGCCAGAGAGGCTAACCGACTAGGAGTGGGTTCAGCAGTGATCACTACGATATGAGGGGTGCGACCTTTCCTATTACGGATCAGATTGAGGGCTTCTGCCCTTGCATTTTGGGCCCGATCGCTTCGAATAGTCCACTTACACGAAATGCTGGCGTGCAAAATAGGTAACTGATTGTTGGCTTGTCGCAATGGGCTATAATCAGCTAACCCTTTCGCTGCATCCAACCAGACTTGTTCGGTCGTATTGATAGCATGATCTGGCATTGGGTGTCTCAATACTACTACATCAGGCGATATCGCATAATCGTTGCCCAAGGCAGCAAACAAAACGGCATTGGCCTTGGCTAGTTGATCCAAGTCCAATAGGTGATGGTACTGCTCAAACCGAGCAATCAATGGCCCTTTTCGCCCTCGTACGTGGGTAATCTCCCAATCGCCTGGACGGAGGCACCAGGATAGAATTCTGAATACATGAGCGACTCAATTTCTTC
>CAYVAP010000486.1:0-4371 GCA_964449365.1 uncultured Bacteroidia bacterium | reverse complement strand
TTGTCCCATCTTGTCCATCTTGTCCATCTTGTCCATCTTGTCCAAAAAACGAACGCGCCAAAGGCTCATGTCCAGTAGTGTGATTGTAGAGTTGTAAGACACTATAACTTGTTGATAACAAGGCCATTCGATAAATCAACCACTCTCCCATTCAACCACTTTGAAGTATCAACCCCCTCTTCATGAATCATCTCATCATCGGTGGCAGCGACGCCGGCATCAGCGCCGGGCTCCGCATCAAGGAACTACAGCCAGCGACCTCGGTAACGCTGCTGGTGGCCGATGCCTACCCCAACTTCAGCATTTGTGGGCTGCCTTTTTACCTCAGCGGCGAAGTGCCGCATTGGACTGAGCTGGCCCACCGCAGCGCCGATGACCTGCGCGAGGCGGGGCTAGCGGTGCAGACCGATACCCGGGCTTTGTCCATCGATCCCGACCATCAGACGGTGCTGGCCCAGACGCCCAGGGGCGAGCAGACTTTCGCCTACGACCGCTTGCTGATCGCCACCGGGGCCGTGTCGCGCCGCCCACCCATCGAGGGCTTGGACCTGCCGGGCGTTTTTTTCCTGCGCTGGATGGCAGATAGCTTCGCGATGAAGCAATACATGGCGGCCCAACAGCCTCGCTCTGCCCTGATCATCGGCGCGGGCTACATCGGCATGGAAATGGCCGACGCCCTGCGGCAGCAAGGCATGGAGGTCTCGGTGGTAGAATTTGGCGAGACGGTGCTCAGCACCGTCGATCCAGAACTGGGCCAGCAGGTGCAGGCGCACTTGGCCGAAAATGGGGTGCAGGTCTTCACCCAAACCGCCGTGAAAGAGATTCAGGCGCAGGAAAAGAGGCTGATCGTCAGGGGGGAACCTGCCCTGACCATCCCGGTCGATATGGTCCTGGTGGCCACTGGCGGCACGCCCAATGTCTCCCTCGGCACGGCGATCGGCCTAGCCACCGAAAAACCAGGGGCCTTGGTGGTCAATCAGAAGATGGAGACCGAGCGTCCCAACATCTATGCCGCCGGCGACTGCGCCCTCACCTATCATCAATTACTCAAAAAGCATACGTATCTGCCTCTGGGCTCCACGGCCCACAAACAAGGCCGCATCGCAGGCGAAAACATGCTGGGCGGGAACCGCCTTTTTCAAGGGTCGCTGGGCACCCAGGTGGTGAAGATTTTTGAGCGGGTGGTGGGCCGCACGGGCTTCAAAGACGCCGAGGCCCGGGCCGCAGGCTACCAGCCGCTGAGCGTCGATTTTGAGGGCTGGGACCACAAAGCGTATTATCCCGGGGCTACCCCGCTGCACATTCGCCTTACCGGAGATACAGCTACGGGTCGGCTGCTGGGGGCGCAAATGCTAGGGACCTATCCCGCCGAGATCGCCAAGCGCATCGACATTTTTGCGGCGGCCCTCAGCGCTGGGATGACCATCGAGGCCCTCAATGACCTCGACCTGAGTTATACCCCGCCGCTGAGCAGCCCCTGGGATCCGGTGCAGATGGCCGCGCAAGCCTGGAGCCGGGCGGCTCGCCTTGAATTCGCTTGACTTATTTGACTTTCTCCTATTTACAAATACTCAATTTCCCAATGAAAACCCTCATCCCCTTTCTCCTGATCCTCAGCCTGGGCCTCTGGGCCTGTGGCGAATCGACGCCCCAAACGGCGGAAGCTGAAACCGCAGCTGCGGCAGCGACTACCCCTGCGACGCGCACCGCTTCGCAAGCCACCTTGAGACCCGAGGTGCTGACTTACGCTGAATCGGTCATCGCTGAATTTGACCAGATCCCCGAGGAGCGCCAAAGGGCCCTCAAGAAGATCGCCCTCTACATCGAGACCCAGCAGTCGATCAATCAGCCCGCGCAGTTGACCTTCATCTGCACCCACAACTCGCGCCGCAGCCACATGTCGCAAATCTGGGCTTCCGCTGCCGCCGCTTACTACGGCGTCGAAGGGGTGAAGACCTTCTCCGGTGGGACCGAAGCCACCGCCTTCAACCCCCGAGCCGTCAAAGCCATGCAGGAGATTGGCTTTCCTATTGAAATGACTGAGGAGGGCGACAACCCGGTGTATGCCGTGGCTTATGCCCAGGAAAAGGAGCCGATCCGGGCCTATTCGAAGAAGTATGACGCCGAAGAGAACCCCACGGAGAACTTCTGCGCCGTGATGACCTGCTCGCAGGCCGACAAGAATTGCCCCAACATTCCAGGCGCATCGCTGCGGGTGGCCATTCCCTACGAAGACCCGAAAAATTTTGACGGCACCGAGCAAGAGGCCGAAAAGTACGCCGAGCGGGCCCATCAAATCGCCCGGGAAATGTTTTACCTATTCTCTCAAATCAACGCTTAGTCCTGATGCTCAGTAACCTCAACAGTTGGGTAGAAATGCAGCTCGCGGCGGACCAAGCCGGAGCCGGAGCCTTCTTTTTTCTGTTCGTGGGCGGCTTTTTGGCTAGCCTGCTGCCCTGTACCTATCCGCTTTATCCCATCACCATCAACGTGCTGCGCAGCCGCTCGGGCGAGGCCAAGCGGGGGGCCTTTCTGCATCCGCTGATGTACTACCTGGGCCTGGCCACCATCTACCTGGGCTTTGGCCTCATCGCCGGGGTGAGTGGCGGGGCCTTCAACGAGGTGATGCGCTACCCCATGACCAACCTGATCATTGCCGTGATCCTGCTGGTGATGGGCCTGGCCGCGGCTGGATGGCTGCACCTGCCCTGGATTTCGGGGGGCATAAATGCCCACCAGCAAAAGGGCCTGGCGGGCACCCTGGTCATGGGCATGGGGGCGGGGCTGCTCGCTTCCTCCTGCGTGGGGCCGGTGGTGATCAGCGTGCTGGTGGGCATGGCCAGCCAAAGTGCCGGGGCGGTAACGCTAGGCACTGTGCTGCTGGCTTCGGTCAAAATGTTTGCCTTTGGCCTGGGGCTAGGCTTGCCCTTCTTGCTGATCGGGGTCTTTGGCTTGCGCTTGCCGCAGTCGGGCACCTGGATGCAGTACGTGCAAATGGCCCTGGGCCTTTTCATCGTCTATTTTGCTTACACCTACCTGGAGAAAGCGATGCTGACCTGGGGCTTTGAGGCCCAAGCGGTGCAGGCTACGGGCTTGGGGGTGGCGCTTTTCTTACTGGCCGCCTATCGGGTGCAGAAAGAAGCTGACAGCTTCATGCGCATGGAGCGCGCCCTCTGGGCCCTGGCGGTGCTGGTCTCGGTGCTCGTGCTGGCGCGGGGGGTGCTGCCGTCCATGGGAGGAGCTGCTGCGGCGGGCTATGCGCAGGGGGAAGGGACCTCGGCACCCACCGAGCAAAAAGGCAACCTCACCTGGTACCTCGACCAGGAAGCCGCCTACGCTGCGGCCCGGCAGTCGGGCAAGCCCGTCTTCATCGACTTCTTTGGCAACTGGTGCGCCAACTGCAAGGCCTTCGAAAAAATGACCCAGACCGAACCCGCCCTCAACGCCGCCCTGCAAGACGCCGTGCTGCTCAAGGTCTATGACAGCTCTGACCTGTTTAAGGAATACCGGAACGACCCGCGCTTTCCGGAGCTGAAGGTAGGGCTGCCCTTTTTCCTGATCACCGATACCGAAGGAAATTTGCTCTACAAAACCAACGACTACCTCAAAACTGAGGAGATGCAGTTGTTTTTGGAAGGGTGAAGATAGAATCAACGTCAACACATGACAAAAAAATGGACCTACTGGCTGGTGCTGTTCGTCGTTTGGGCGGGCCTATGGGCCTGCGAGACTCAGCCTGAGCAGGCGACCGAGACACCCCCGGCCAAGGTGGTGTACCTGGTGCGCCACGCCGAAAAAGACCTGCAAGACACCACCGCCAATCCACCCCTGACGGCGGTGGGGGAGGCCCGGGCTTTGGCTCTGGCGGAGCGGCTGGCTGACAGCGGCCTGACTCGGATTTTTTCTACTACCTATGACCGCAATCGCTACACCGTGCAGCCGCTGGCCGCGCGTCTGGCGTTGGCCATCGAGCCGTATGAATGGCATGCATGGCAGCCGGTGCTCGACAGCATCGCGGCAGCCCCCGTCGGTAGCCGGGTACTGATCTGTGGCCATGGCGACAACCTGTTGCCCATGATCGAAGCCCTGGGGACCGACCGACCCATGGATAGCCTAGGCCACCACGAGTACGACAAGCTCTTTCGGGTGGCCCTGGGGCCAGACAGCAGCGAGGTGCAGGTGGCGGTGTTTGAGCCTCAAAGCCTGGAATCCGAGGCAGCTCAGCCTGCGCAGTAGCTGGCAAGACGAGAGACTGGGCGGGTTGCGAGTCGGTTGCTGCGGCTCATCGGGAAAATAGACCTGCCCCGATTTGGAGACCACCCACTTTTCCTTGTAACTTTCTGCATGAATTTGAAGACCCCCCTTTTTGCC
>CAYVAP010000485.1:0-4374 GCA_964449365.1 uncultured Bacteroidia bacterium | reverse complement strand
AGATATTTTGAGTGATGCTCATACCTTACCCAAACGAAGGTGTGCCGTTAATTCTAGGCAAATAGCCCTGATCGGCTCTGCGCAGCCTGGGCAACTTTCAACCTTGAACTTTCGACCGCTAAACTACTAGCCCCGCGCCCCAAAAATAGCGCTACCGACGCGCACCATGGTCGATCCCTCTTCGATGGCGATTTCGAAGTCGCCCGACATGCCCATGCTGATTTCCTGCATGCTCAGGCGCGGGTGGCTCAGCTTGGCGAGTTGCTCGGCGGTACCGCGTAGGCGGCGAAATTGACCGCGGATCACCGCTTCGTCCCCCGTAAATTCGGCTAGCCCCATGACACCCTTGATAGCTACGTGGGGATAGTCGTTGAGGCGGTCGATCATGGCACGGGCCATGGCTTCATCGGCGCCTCCTTTTTGATCTTCGTCGGAGATATTGATCTGGATCAGACAATCGATCACCCGCTCGGCCTGGGCGGCGCGCTTGTTGATCTCCTTCATCAGCTTTTCTGAGTCCAGCGAGTGAATGAGGTGAACGTAGGGGGCGAGATATTTGACCTTGTTGCGTTGCAGATTGCCGATGAGGTGCCAGTGAGCTTGCGGAAGCTGCGGATGTTTTTCGTCCATCTCCTGCACCTTATTCTCGCCAAAATCGAGCTGACCAGCCTCATAGGCAGCCTCGATCAGCTCCATGGGTTTGGTCTTCGACACGGCGATGAGGGTGATTTCTTCGGGCGCTCGCTGGGCCCGGCGAGCAGCCTCGGCGATGCGCTCCTGGATGTGAGTCAGGTTGGCTTTGAGGTCGGAGGTGGTGGGGGTATGGGTACTCATAGATGCTTGGAGAGTCGAGGGGTAAGACCTGATCAACGCGCAAGGGAGCAAGATGGTTTCGCAACGATATTGGTAAGCAGGTGGCGCAAGTGTCAAAATTGGGAGGTAAGTTAGCGCCATGAAAGGGGCTTTTTTGCACATCTTGGGGTATTTTCCGCAGCACTGGCGCGAAGATTTTCGCTGGGACTACTACCTCTCGGTCCTGATCATGCTAGGCGCATGGACGGGCCTCAACTATGGCTTGCTACCCGAGCTCACCATCGAGCGCTGGATCACCAAGCACTACTTCGGCACGATTTGGTGTGTGCTGCTGTACCTGGGATTCTACAGCTTACCCTATTACGGCACGTTGCTGCTCTACAGCCTATTTCACCGAGACTGGTCGATTTGGCGAGAGGGTGCGTTTTGGCTGCGAAGTCTCTTCGTCCTCTCCGTGCTGAGTGTCGACGCGGGCTTTTACATTTATCGCATGCTCATTCCTACCGGGGTGCCTTATCCTGTGCTGTACGTTTGGTACAAATGGCTCTCGAATTTGGCGAGCACCGTGGCTATGGGGCTGCCGCTTTGGTGGTTTTGGTATGTGCGCGACCGAGATATGGGCATCGGTTGGTACGGCTTGCGTCGGAAAGGCTTTGACTGGCGTCCTTATGGATTGCTGCTCTTGTTGATGGTGCCACTGGTGTTCGGGGCCGCTTTTACCTCAGACTTTCTGGCTTATTATCCGACCATCAAGATGAACTACGTCAGGCAGTATGATTTGCTACCGCCGGGCTGGATCTTAGCCATCTACGAGGTGATCTATGCTTCGGACTTTGTGTGGACTGAACTGGTCTTTCGGGGCTTCTTGGTGCTGGGGCTCAGCCGGGTGCTGGGCGCGCACAGCGTGGTGCCCATGTGCTCGGTCTATGCGGCCCGGCATTTTGCCAAGCCCTTGGGAGAAGCCATCAGCTCGATATTTGGGGGCTACATATTGGGGGTGATCGCTTTGGGTAGCCGCAACATCCTCGGCGGGGTGTGGGTACACATGGGCATTGCCCTGATGATGGAACTGGTGGCAATTTTGATTAAATTGGAAGGCTGACAAGCTACGGGCGCATCATAGAGTAAATGGATGAAAGGAGCGGGGGGGCGGCTAATGATCTCGCAGCACCATCACGTTGCGGGCCACGTTGCCGCTGGCGATGAGGTCTATGCCGTCGAGATGGAGCTGCAAGGAGTCATCGAAGGCCAGTCGCTCGACGACTTTCACTTCGCAGTCGAGGATGAGGCCCACCTTATCGAGGTACTGGAGAAAGTCTTGGTCGGAGCGGCGCACTCCTGCTATCTTTACAGTCTCGCCCGGCTCGATGTCCGTGAGGGGATAAAGCTCTCGGGTTTCGATCACTCCGTCTTCGTTGGGGATAGGGTCGCCATGAGGATCGAATTTGGGATAGCCCAAAAACTGATCGATGGCCCGAATCAACTCCGGGGAGTTGACGTGCTCCAGTTGCTCGGCTACTTCGTGGACATTGTCCCAGGAGAAGTTGAGTTTCTCCACCAAGAATACCTCCCAGAGTCGATGCTTGCGTACGATAGAGAGGGCAACTTTTCGGCCCACTTTGGTGAGGGTAACGCCTCGATAGCGCGTATAATTAACCAGGGGCTCTGGCTGGCGATCGCGCAGTTTTTTGAGCATGTCCGTAACCGAAGCCGGACTGGTCCCCAGATCGCCAGCGATGGTATTGGTCGATACGGGCTCGTCTCCCTGCGAATGGCGCAGGATACACTTGAGGTAGTTTTCTTCGGTCTCGGTGTGGGGCTTCATGGGGGTAAAAATAGGAATTTTTTGGGGCAGCATTCTCCCGCAGGCAATTCGTCCTACTCCGTATCGCTTATCGAGCAAATTGACCCTTGGGTCAAACGGATGGCTCAGGAAAATCGTTCTCTCCATATATTTGAATAGGCAGCCAAACACCAGAGCACCAAGCTCGCTTACACCCAGATAGACGCTTTTTATGAAACTCGCTACGCATTGGGGATGGGGACTGTTTCTCTTCCTGCTTTTTTCGACCACCTATTGGCTTACCGCCGATCAATCTTCGACTTGGCAAGCCCCAGAGCCTAGCTTAGATGGTAGTGCGATGCGTCTGATTCCCAATCAGGGGCAATGGGATCAGGCCGCCCGGTACAAGATCCCCCTGGTGGGCGGACAAATTTGGCTGGAGCAGCAAGGGCTGCTTTATCATTTTCGGCAAGGGACTCCCCACGTGGGCCATGGGCACGGCTATCCTGCCGACCTCGACTCCGTGCAACAGCATGCCTTCCGGGTCGATTTTGTGGGGAGTCGTCCCGATGCGACCCTGCGCCCCGAGTTGCGAGACCAAACTTACCACAACTATTTTATGGGCAGCGATCCCAGCCGCTGGGCCGGAGGGGTACCGCTCTACGGTATGCTGACCTATGAAGCGCTATATCCCTCGGTCGATCTGCGATTTTATGGGCTAGGCGATTACCTCAAGTACGACTTTATCGTGGCGCCCGGAGGCGACCCCAGTGAAATTCGGTTGCGCTTCGAGGGCATCGATCCTCACCTCAACCGTGCAGGGGAACTGGTCTACGACCTGGGGTTTCGTACCCTGACGGAGCAAGCCCCCCTGGCCTACCAGCCCATCGGTGGCGAAAAGCGCATCCTGCGCTGTGAGTATCAGTTGATCGATGGCGAATTGACCTACCACCTTCCCGACGGCCACGACCCTGCCTATCCGCTGGTGATCGATCCTACCCTGGAGTTTTCGACCTTTTCGGGCGCATTCGATGACAACTGGGGCTTTACCGCTACCTACGACACCGCCGGGCATGCTTATGGGGGAGGCATTCAGGTCAACGCCTCCTTCTCTCTGGGATATCCCACGACCCTCGGGGCCTTCCAAACAGTCTATCAGGGAGGATACACGGATGTGACCATCAGCAAGTTTTCGCCCGATGGCTTCAACCTGATCTACTCGACCTACCTGGGAGGCAACGATGACGATCAGCCTCACTCGATGATCGTCAACAGTCAGCAAGAGCTGATCGTGATGGGGCGTACGCGCTCAGGTGATTTTCCCATTCCCAATTCTGGCTTTCAACCCAATCCGCAGGGAGGCTGGGACATCTTCGTGGTGCGCTTCAGCTTCGACGGTACCCAACTGCTAGGAGGAACTTATCTGGGCGGTAGTGGCGACGATGGGGTCAATGGCGATGCCTGGAATGATCCCGGTAGTGGCTATGGCACCACCAAGTACAATTACGGCGATGACTCTCGGGGCGAGGTGATCGTCGATGCCAATGATCAGGTGTACGTGGCTGCGCCTACCCAGTCGAGCAATTTTCCGGTTTCTCCTGGAGCCTTCCAGCCTAATAGCGGTGGCAACCAGGATGGGGTGGTGGTCTGTTTGTCTCCCGATCTCAGCACCCGGCAGTGGGCGACCTACTTTGGGGGCAATGGTGATGATGCCGCTCACACCGTCAAGCTCAGCGAAAGTGGCGAGGTGTTTATCGCCGGGGGCACGACCAGCGCCA
>CAYVAP010000484.1:0-4379 GCA_964449365.1 uncultured Bacteroidia bacterium | reverse complement strand
CGGCCACTGAGTGAGCCAATATGAACGGGGGCTGACCAAAGTGCCTGATACCCTTTACCTTATTCCCTTATACCCCTAGCCGTTCATATAGGTGAGTGCTGCTGGTCAGGATTCTATGCGAATTTCGAATGGTTAATTAATTCCGAAGGCACTAGTAGTCCTGAATGACCTGCTTGCGCTCGAATTGATTCCAGTTGCCCATGCCGAGGCTGAGGCGAAGATAAGGCCCCTGTGGAGAAACGGGCAGTCCCAGCCCGTCTTCATCAAAGCCACGCATGATCCAGGCATTGTCAAAGCTGTGGAGGTAACCTACACTCAGGCTGACGCGGGCCACGTAGGCTACCCGCCCTTGTAGGATGAATTGATGGTGCCCATGAATGGCAAAATCGACTAGGGGACCACCCGCGTCGAAGCGCTCGGACTGCTGGGCCAAAGCTAGGCGAATGCGCATGAAGGCTCCACCGTAGCCCATGCCCCCGGTCAGGTAGACCTGTTGTTTGTCGCCTTTGCGCCACAGCCGATGCCCGACGTGGAAGATGCCATAGTGGTACTGCAGCAGCGAAGTTTGGCCGTTGAGGCGGCTCTGCGTGGTCATGAAGTTGTAGAGCTGTCCGCCGTAGACAAAGCGTCCCCGGTAGCGATTGGCGCTCAGGCCCATGCTGAGAATGCCCTCAGAGAGAGGGCCATAGAGGTTGCGGATCAGTTGTTGGTTGAGGGCATTGAGCTCACCGCGGATCGCCCCCGCCTGCAACGAGACAAAGAGCCCGCGGTCGCTGTAGGTATCTTCCAGTCGATTAGCTGGAACCAGTAGGGTATCCTGCGCACAGACCGAGCCGATCAGCCCGATCCACCCCAAACATATCCACCAATATCGCCGCATGAATCAGTACACTCGTTCGTATCCAAACTCGGGGATGCCGTTGCTGTTGAGAAGGTAAAAATCATAAATCCCCCCGCTTTCCAGGTTGACATCTTCCAGGGTGGCAAAGGCTGCGCCCGAGTTGTTGTTGATCACTTCGAGGGTGCGTTTGCCACTACTAACAGACACAAAAGACGAGTAATTCAAAAAGGTAAATGGCAGGAATCCTAACGTGTCGCGCGAGGATTCGAAGCTCACGGAGTTGAGCTGGGGGTATAAGTTGATGAAGCGATAGGCCGCCTGGCCACTAGCCGGCTGCACGAAGTCGTCGCTGGTTTTAACCATCAGGGCCTTACCCGCGCTGTCGACCACGTAAAAGGATGCATAGGTTTCTGGCGGGAGGTTTTCGGGATACTGGTCAATCAGCAGGGTATCGATGTCATATGCGACCACATCGAGGGCGATGCTGTCGACCCCACTCGTGGCGGTGTCGCCCCGGCGAGTGATCATATTGGCATAGCTGCCGCGCGGCCATGAGCTACCAAAGGTCAGGCGATTGACCAAAAAGCGTATTTCTCCCCCAAAGGTGTGGAGGCGAAAGTCGACCGGGTTGCGAAAATAAGCGTTGAACACCCGCAGGTTGGTGCGTCGCGCTTGGGGGGCAGGCGAAACGTCATTTTCTGGGGTGCAGGCTGATCCGCCGATCATCAGCAGGGTGAGAAACAAGAGCAACAGTCGATTCATGTGTGAACAAAATTCGTGGTTGAGAAAATGACCCCGCTTGGGTCAGGGCATAAGGCATCAGGAACCCGTAGCGCCGGAGTCAAGCTCGGTAGAGTCTCGCGCTTGTCGTTGCTTTTGCTGCAACCATTCTTCGGGAGAGATCCCTAGGTACTTCAGCTCTTCCTGCGCGCTAGGGGCGAGGTTGTGCTGGGGATATCTCTCCAAAAAGGTGCGATAGGCGACTTCGGCTTGGGGCAGATCTTGCAACACGTTGTGATAGAGATAGCCCTGTTTAAAGAGGGCGTCTGCGGCTCGCTCGTGGTTGGGGTATTGCTCGACGATGCGCTGATAGAGGGCAAGGGCCCGATCTACGCGCTGAATGTCTTGTTCGTACAGTTCTGCGGCGCGGAAGAGATCTTCGGGGGCACTTTCCGCCTCCTCCTTGGCCGAGCGAGCCTCGAGGGCCGTAGCCAATTCGCCGCTGAGCGTGCGGATTTTTTCTGGGTCTAGCTGCTGCGCTTCGAAAGCAGCCTGCAGTTGCTGCTGCAGCTTGGCGGCTTCGTCGGGCTCAGGCTCAGAGCCGCAGGCACCCCATAGCAAACTCAAAGCCACTATGCCGCAGACGAGCCAACAATGAATTCGTTGCATGCTGTATACCGTTTCTGAGATCGAGGCCACGCTGCATGAGCCCCATGTTCCTTAAAGACAATACAACTAACCAAGAGAGATACCTACCCATCAGCCAGAAAGGTCAGCCCGACATGGTCCGACTAACCGATCTTCTCAAGGGAAGGATTAAGGCTTTTCCCTTTTCGGTTCGGATAAGTCTGCCCCGTCCAAGCGTTCTACCCTTTCGATGAAGTACTCAGTATCGCCGCGCCACTCAAACTGGAAGTACTTCTGCTTGTAATACAGTCGCACACGATAGCCTTCATTCATCGCTTGATTGATCTGAGAGGTGATCTCATCATCGCCCCGATAGACCGAAAAGGCCCAGCGCTCATTCAAGGCCCCTCCTTCAGAGACACTATTGAGGCTCAGCTCGCCTTCATAAGTTTTGAAGAGGGTTCCTTTTTGGGAAAATTTGATGATGGACCCTACCCGCGAGCCACTGCTGTAAGTGCCAAAAACGGCAATTGCACCGCCACCCAAGCCGACTAAGATGATGACGACCAGAGAGATAATTAATATTCGCTTAGCTTTTTCCATTGTAGTCTGGATTATCTTTGCCACACCGGTCACAAAACTAACAGAAATCTAGGCTACGTACTAATGATTCGTCAAAGTATCCTTTGCCTACTGATGCTCTTGGGCAGCACCCTGTACGCACAGGTACTCAGCCGCCACTTACGGTGCCAAAGGTCATGTACACCACCGGCAGTGGATTAGCGCCTTTGGAATTAAGTAATTGACCACAGGCTACTGGACATCATCGATCGATTTAAACAGAATTTCAAGATTCACAGGATCATAAGCACTTGAAAGCTATCTTGTTAATCTTGTCCCATCTTGTCCAAAAAACGAACGCGCCAAAGGCTCATGTTCAGTAGCATAAATTGACCATTCGAAATTCGTATAAAATACTTTCAACCTTGAACTTTGGACTGCGAAACTAACGACTAGCCGTGAACTTTTGACAAAGAACAGGTCGGTGAGATCAACGTTGGAAAGAGAAGGCGAATTGTTCCAATTTGTGTTTCTTTGTGGGCCCTGACCTCCAGGACTGAGTTTTACTCATTAGAAGCAACGACATTTGGCCCATTCTCCTTTTGTACTAGCCCTCCGGCGCGAAGACCTCGACAAGCGTGGCGAACAACGCGCAGCGCTCACGCCCACCCAAGCGGCAGCCCTGGTGCAGCAGGGCCATCAGATATTGGTACAGCCTGCCCTACATCCTGAGACGGGCGAGCGCAAGCGCACCTTCGAAGATGCTGCTTATGAGGCCGCAGGCGCTACCATCAGCGAAGATATCTCGTCTGCTCAGGTCATTTTTGGCCTCAAAGAGGTGGGCCCCGACCACCTATTGCCCGACAAGACCTACCTCTTCTTTTCGCATACGCACAAGGGGCAGGTCAAAAATCGCTCCGCCCTTCAACTGATGCACGAGCGCGGCATCACCCTGATTGACTACGAACTGATCACGGACCCAGAAGGCCGGAGACGCTTGACAGCCTTCACCTATTTTGCCGGATACGCGGGCATGATCGACACCCTGTGGACCCTGGGTCAGCGCCTGCGACAGCGTGGCATCAAGCACCCAATCGACGAGGTGCCCCAGTCGATCGAGACGGGCGACCTCGACCGGGTCAAAGCCATACTCAGCCGGGTGGGCGAGCAGATTCGCCACCAAGGAACGCCCGCCGAGTTGCCGCCGCTGATCACCACCTTTCTCGGCAATGGCAAGACCAGCTCGGGCGCACAGGAAATCTACAACCTGCTGCCGGTGCAGGCCATCACCCTCGACGAACTACCCGCCGTGTATGCCCACGGCGATCGGCATCGGGTCTATCAGGTGGTGCTGGAGGTGTCCGAGATGTTTCGTATCAAGGCCGACTCGCCTTTGGCGGGGCAGTCCCTGGGGCCACACGAGCAGTATCAGCATTACCTGGCTGAGCCCATGCACTTCGAAAGCAACCTCGATCAGGTGCTTCCCTACACCACCCTGCTGATGAACTGCATCATTTGGTCGCCGGCATTTCCGCGCTTGCTCACCCGCGAGCAAGCCGCGCAGTGGTATGCGCCGCAGCCCACGCTGGAGGTGATCGGCGATGTCACCTGCGATCCAGAAGGGGCCATC
>CAYVAP010000483.1:0-4396 GCA_964449365.1 uncultured Bacteroidia bacterium | reverse complement strand
CGAATACGGAGAGCTCCAGCTCGCCGCGCTGATTTTTGAAGAGCTTTTTGGCGATGGCGGCATTCCAGAGCAGAAAGTTGGGATCGACGGCCTGGCTGAGGCCCTCGGTGTAGGTGTGTTGCAGGCTGGAGCGGATGACCAGTCCCGGACCAAAGATGAGGTTGAACTTGAGGGAGGAGATCTGGCTGAAGTAGTCGGTGCTCAGTGCGGGGCGTAGCTGGTTGACCGCGCGGTTGAAGCGGCTGCGGCTCTTGAGGGTGAAGTCGATCTTTTCGCTGATGTTGCTGCTGAAGCTCGCGCCCAGGCCGATGCCGTAGTCGTCAGTGATGGCCAGCTCGTCGTTGATCAGGCCAGGGGTGCGGGTATAGTTGAGGTCAAAGTCAAAGTTGGTGTTGAGTTTCTGGTTGAACAACGGAAAGCCGTAGGTAAGGTAGCCTCTCGCCTGCGTGTAGCCGTCGAGGTTGATCGGCTGGGTAAACTGCGCGCCCCTCGGCAAAAAGATGCCGTTGCCTAGCAGGGTGTCGCTCGCCGCGAGGACGGTGCTTTGGCCGATGTGATTTTCGGTGAAAGTGGCATTGACCAGGCCGTAAAATACCGTGGACTTTGCGGTATTGGTACCGCCCAGCCGCAGAATCACGCGGTGATCGTAGGACTGCCCTAGGTCGGGATTGCCCGCCGAAAGCTGCTGCGGGTTGCGGTTGTCGATCACACTCTGCAATTGACTGGCCCGGGGCACATCGGTCGAGGTGCGGTAGATGATGCGCAGGGTATTTTGGTCGGAGATGCGCCAGCGGAAAATGGCAAAGGGCAGCAGGTTTTGAAACTGAAAATCTGTGGTACCGACCTCGGGTAAGGTCTGATCGGTCGCCAGGGTAGCCCATTGGTAGCGCGCCCGCGCCAGGAAGAAGAGGTCTCTCCCTTGGCGCAGCATCACCCCACCTCCCGCCCGATGGGCCAGGTAGCGGCTCTGAAAGACGCTGCTCAGGCTGCTGTCCAGAGCAGTGTAGGCGTTGCTAGCCTCTTCGAATGGCAGGGTGCGCTGCTCGGCCAGATTGTACTGCGGAGCAAAGGAATAGTCGAACTGCCAGAGTCCTAACTTCCTGAGTGGCTCGGTGTAGCGCACGTCGACGTTCCAATCCCAAAGGCTGCTGCTGAGGGTGGCTTGCTGATCGAGGCTGTCGCCGATAGCCGGCTCAGCGAGGAAGACCTGCTCGCTCTGCTGGAAGTTGTCGCCCTGCTGCTGCTGAAAACTGGTGCGTACCCGGGTGGTAAAGGTCCGCCCGCTTTTTGCGAAGCGATGGCGGAAGTACAGGTCGTTGACGGCATTGAGGGCGGAAAGGTCGGAGGAGAAATTGGTCTGATTTTGCAATAGTGGCTGGGCGCGCAGGCTGGTTTGGCTGAAAATGGACTGATCGCCCTGATTTTGCTGCCAACTCAGGCTGGGGCTCCAGAGGATAGAGCTGCGTTCGGAAATATCGTATTTGAGGCGGAAGTTGAAGCGATGGTTGAGGTTCTGGCTAGCGCGCTGATTGGTTTCGCGCACGATCTGCCCCGAGTCGCCCGCCACGAAGTATACCCGGTCGCTTTCGGTGAAGGCGGTGTTGTCGCTGTAGTTGAAGAAGTAGCTACCGCTCACTTCGACCTTTGCGCCCCATTGGTCGCTGTAATTGATCCCGGCGGCCTGGGTGGCGGTAATGCCCCCCTGATCGCTTACCACAAAATCGCTGGGATCAGCCGCAGCGGTGGGTCCGCGCCAGCGCGGTTGACGGCGGCCCTGAGCCGCACTGGAGACGCCCAGCAGGTCTTCTTCTCCAAAATTTTGCAGGTTGATATTGTTGCTCTGACCTAGCAGCGAAAGGCGTCGATCGCCGTCGAAGTAGTTGAGGCTCAGCCCGGCGTGGTACACCTCTTCATAGCCGTAGCCGCCATAGACCCGCCCGAAAGTACCACTGCGGCTCTCGGGCTTGGTCACGATGTTGATGGTCTTGGTGGTGTTGCCATCGTCGATACCCGTGAATTTGGACTGCTCGCTCTGCTGGTCGAATATCTCGATTTTGCTGATCACCTCGGCAGGCAGGTTTTTGAGGGCAGCATTTGGGTCGTTACCAAAGAAGGGCTTGCCGTCCACCATCACCTGCTGCACTCGCTCGCCCTGGGCCTGCACCTGCCCGTTTTGAACGGTTATGCCTGGCATTTTTTCGATCAGATCTTGAGCGTTGGCATTGGGATTGGTCTTGAAAGCCCCGGCGTTGTATTGGGTGGTGTCGCCTTTCTGCTGGGCCTGAGCCTGCTGCCCTTCGATTTCGACTTCCTCGGCAGTAAAACTGCGCTCTAGCAAAGTCAAGCGGCCCAGGTCAATAGATTCACTTAATAGGCTGACCGTATCGCGGTAGGAATTGTAGCCCACGGCGTTGATTAGCAGGGCATAGCGTCCGCGAGGCAGGTTTTCGAGCCGAAACTGCCCGTCAGCTTGGCTGAAAACGCCGCGCTGTAGATTGCTATCGCGCAGGTTTTGCACCGTGACGCCCGCTCCAGCGATAGACTGGTCCGCAGGCGAAAACAGTTGCCCGGTGAGGGTAAACGTCTGGGCAACAGTACCAAAGGTCAGTGTGCCGAGAAAAAGCGATATCAGGATTCTTTTCATGTAGATCAAGAAAGAGTAGATCAAAAAAGATATGTCCAAAGGTACCGCTTAGACTTGAAGGAATGTTGAAGGATTCCTCCGAAAAGAAATAAAAAGGTGCCATGCGAAGGCATGGGTGGATCTAATGCGGAGTTCGTGATTCGTGGTATAAAGCTAATATAGCCGCTTGGCGCGGCCACTGAGTGAGCCAATATGAACGGTAGGTAAACGCTGTGCCTGACCACCTTATACCCCTGAACCGCTGGTGAGGCACTCTGTGCCGAATCGCTGGTGAGGCACTCTGTGCCAAAACCTACGCCTTCATCTCCCCAATGGCATGCTTTTCGTTCAACTGCTGCCAATCGAAGTGGTCAGGCTTGAGGTAAGCGCTCACCACGGTGATGACCATCGAAACGGCAGCCCCCGTGAGCGAGGCGGTGTACCAGCCCAACTGAAAGTAGGCAATCAAACCCGTGAACGTGCCCATGACCATGCCCCACAATGCGCCCTGCGCGCTGGCACGCTTCCAAAAAAGACCGGTAGCAATAGGCCAGATGGTGCTACCCACCATGGGACCTGCAAAAAACAAGACATCGGCTAGGGTACCGATGCGAGGCAGACACACCAACCACGCCACTACTCCCAAGCCGATGATGATGCGGGCCGACACCTTGCGCAGCAGGACAGGATCGGCCTTGGGATTGATCAATTTACGGTAAATGTCTTCGGTGATCAAATCAGAAGTGGCAGCCAGCAAACTATCGATGCTGGAAGCCAGGGAGGCAAAAAAGACGGCAAACACCACTACCGCACCGATTTCTCCCAGTACGCTGGCCGCGACCATGGGGCCTACCATGTCGGGGCTGGTGACGTTGATGCCGAGTGCGCCACTGGCCAGGGCAATAAATCCTGCTGCCACCGGAACAGGCAACCAGAAAATGCCAGCCAGGATGTAGGCTTTTTTTCCGATCCCCTTACGCATGGCGAAGGCCCGGCTCCACCACACGTTGCTGTGAAATATTTCGCCGATGCCAAAGAGTCGGTTGTTGAAAATAGCCATGATCGAAGCGGCCAGCAGCGCGTTGAGCAGCATGGGCTGGTTCTCCATCACGTTTTGGTGGACAGTGCTCACCTCGCTGATTTCGATCACCCCGAAGCCTACCACCACGATGCCCACCAAAATGATGAGGCTCTGGATATAGTCGGTACCGATCACCGCAAACAACCCCCCAAACAGAGTGTAGATCACGCACACCAGCAAGATCACCGTCATCCCCACCTGATAAGAGATGCCCGCCAGAGCGTTGAGCAGAATGCCCCCAGCCATGCCCATGCTGATCAGCCAGGTAAAGCTGTAAAAAATGGAGATCCCCAGGAAGAAGTACCAGGCTCCTTTGCCGTAGCGCAAGCGAATGAAATCGCCACTGGTGTAGCCCTCGGGCATCACCGCTCGTACCCGCTTGGCCAGCGGCGCAAAAAGCAACAAGCCAAAGGAAGCCGTGGAGTAGGCCAGCATGCCCCAGATACCCAACTCCAGCGCAAATTGGGGCGCTAGCATGGTGGTGTTGGAAGTGATCCAGGTGGCCATGGCTGTGGCCGCACCGAGAGCCAGCCCCACGTTGCGCCCCGCAAGCATGAAGCCCTCCATATTTTTGGCCTTGCGCCCCCAATATACCCCTAGTGCGATCCAGACTAGCCCCAGAACGACCAGCATGACCCACCCAGTGGTGGCATCTAGGATGGCATTTTCATTGTTCATAGCTTCGATTTTTC
>CAYVAP010000482.1:0-4396 GCA_964449365.1 uncultured Bacteroidia bacterium | reverse complement strand
TCATATTGGCTCACTCACCTATATGAACGGTCAGGGGGATAAGGAAATAAGGTATAAGGGTATCAGGCACTTTGGTCAGCCCCCGTTCATATTGGCTCACTCAGTGGCCGCCCGAGCGGCTAAATGTACTTTCAACTTTGAACCGCGAAACTAATGACTAGGCCCAGAAACAACTAATCCCTGAGCCTACTCAATCACCTCCATGTATTCATCTCCCAACTCAATTATGCACTTGCCCACCTGGAAGTGATCAACCAGTGTGTCCAGGTTGGCCGATAAAATCGCAAGTGAACGCTGGGTAGAAAGGTTGTCGAGTGCTATGCGCAGCAGTCTTTGCGGAGTGCCTTGCTTGGTCGGGGGTCCGGATTCGGGGCTAGCTTACGCCCTGCGGATTGTTTTTGGATCATTTTGAAGTACATTTGCTTTTAACCCGGTTATTCTACAAATTAACTTTGTTTTTAACCGGGTTAAGCCATGATTCGCCGACAACTGTACCCTGATTTACAGGCTCACCTTTCTCGGAAGGAAATCACCATCCTCACGGGAGCCAGACAAGTGGGTAAAACCACTCTGCTCAAAGTCTTGCAGCAAGAGCTGCTCGACCGGGGGGAACGGGTATTGGCCTTCAACCTGGATATCTCCCGCGACCGGCCTTACTTTGAAGATCAGGAGCGGTTGTTGGAAAAGATTCGCCTGGAATGGGGGGAGGGCAGCGGCTACGTCTTCATCGACGAAATGCAGCGCAAAGAGAATGCAGGGCTGTTTCTCAAGGGGCTGTACGACCGGGACCTGCCCTACAAATTGGTGGTGTCAGGATCGGGCAGCCTAGAGTTGAAGGAAAACATCCAGGAATCTCTCACCGGGCGCAAGCGCCTGTTTGAGTTGCCGCCGGTATCGTTCGAGGAATTCGTTCACCACCGCACAGACTACCGCTACGAAGGGCGTTTAGGAGACTTTTTTCGGGCAGAAGAGCAGCAGACCACTCAGTTGCTACGCGAATACCTCAACTTTGGCGGCTATCCGCGCATCCTCACTGAGTCGTCCCTGGCTGAGCGCAAGCTGCTACTGGACGAGATTTTCAGCAGCTACTTGGAGCGCGACATCAGCAGTCTGCTCCATCTCAAGCGCCCCGACGCCTTCGTGCTGCTGATCAAGTTACTGGCGGATCGTATAGGTGCGCCCCTCAACAAGGCGCAGTTGGCTACCCAAACGGGCCTCTCGGCCGCTACCCTCAATCAGTACCTGTGGTACGCCGAGAAGACCTTTGTGATCAAGTTGATTACACCCTTTTTCCGCAACGCCAGAAAGGAGCTGACCAAAGCGCCGGAAGTCTTTTTCATTGACCTGGGCCTACGCAACTTTGCCCTGAATCAGGTAGGGCAAATCGGAGAGCCACACCATACAGGCGCGGTTTTCGAAAATTTTGTGTACCAGTTGCTGCAAGCCCAATGTCGCCTCCACGGATGGCGGTTACATTACTGGCGCACCCAAAATCAGGCGGAAGTCGATTTTGTCATCAACCAAGGCCAGGCTGTTATCCCCTACGAAGTTAAGTACCAGGCACTCAAGCAACCCACCTTGTCGCGTTCCTTGCGCAGCTTTTTGGATCAATACCAGCCAGCAGAAGCCTACCTGATTAACCTGTCAATGCACGAGGAGGTCATGGTGGGGCAGACCCAAGTCAAGGTACGGCCGTTTTGGGCGTTGGCGGGGAGAACTTTCTGAAGACCAGGTATGCTGCGTCGCTGATCAAAAACACGAAGACCATCATGAGCTTTGGCTACGCTCAACGCAGCACTACGGAGGCACTGCCTTCCCATTGCTTGAGGTTGCCTTTCACATCGGGCTGCCCGCCAAAAGCGGCGTGTCAGGCGCGCTGATGATCGTGATCCCCAACGTGATGGGCATCTCCATCTGGTCGCCGCGCCTCGACGGACACGGCAACAGCGTGCGTGGGGTGCAGTTTTGCGAGCGCCTGATCCAGCAGTACAACTTTCATCACTACGACTCCCTCACCTACGACGGGGAAAAGAAGAACCCCCGGCTGCGCAAGTACGAGTCCTCCATGCACAAGACTGTCAACCTGATCTGGGCGGCCAGCAACGGCGACCTCGACGAGCTGAAACGCCTGCAGGCCGAAGGCATCGACCTGGAGATGGCCGACTACGATGGGCGCACTGCTTTGCACCTCGCCGCGGCTGAGGGCCATGCTGAGGTAGTGGAGTATTTGCTGCGACAGCAAGTCGATCCCGCTCCCCGCGACCGCTGGGGGGGCACTCCCCTCGACGACGCCGAGCGTGGCACCCATCAAGCCACCATCAAGCTGCTCAAGGGCTGGATGCGTGATAGCAACGGGGCTTGAGTGGAGACACGGCACGCAGTGGCTTGATGTGGTGGAATCCGTCAATTTTTGATGGATTAGAAGTTTTTCTTATTTTCGAAAGGTTCCTCAGCGGGTTTTCACTGCCGATCGGCTTCATGCGGATCGGTGGACATTCTATTTATTGTCAACCATTCTACCTTTATGAGGAGCGCCACCCCACTTTGGAAGCCATTCAGCCGCATCGTTACCGTGCTGCTACTCTGCCTGATCAATGGGCAGCAAGCTCATGCCCAAAAAGAAGATCACATCTGGTACTTTGGCTTTGGGGCGGGCCTGAGTTTTCATACCAATCCTCCTACCGTGCTCCTCGACGGGGCCATGAGCAACCTGGAGGGAGTGGCTACCATCAGCGATGCGGCGGGCAACCTGCTATTTTATACCAATGGCATAGAGGTATGGGACCGTACCCACCAGGTGATGCCCAACGGTACAGGCTTGTTGGGGGATTATTCTAGTTCCCAATCTGCGGTCATCGTGCCGGCTCCCGGCCAACCCATGCGCTACTATCTTTTTACGCTGGACGACGTCGAGATGCCCCCCTTGCAGGGCCTGCACTACAGCGAAATCGACCTGACCCTCAACGGTGGCTTGGGCGATGTGGTGCCTGCGACGAAAAATACTCCCTTGTTGAGCAACGCCACCGAGAAACTCGCTGCGGTGCCGCACAGCAATGGCACAGACTACTGGATCATCGCCCACAGCACCAATAGCGCTGATTTTTACGTGTATCAACTCAGCGCCACCGGGCTTTCTGCTCCGCAGGTGCAGACCATTGGCACACCGTACACGAGTTTTCTTGCCTCCAATACCGGATGCCTGGAGGTGAGTGCAGACGGCACCCGGCTAGCGGCCTGTATCGTGCTGACCCCCATGGGGGGCACCTTTGACCTGTTTGACTTCGACCCCAGCACCGGTCAATTGTCCAACCATATTGCCCTGGACGACATCGGTCAGGCTGGTGCTTACGGCGCGGAGTTTAGTCCTAGTGGGCAGTTTCTGTACGCCACCTCTACCTTCACAGGCGAATCGCTTTTTCAATTTGACCTGAGCTTACCCACCGCAGCCGATATCGAGGCTTCGCGGCAGCTCATTCATAACAACAATCAATTTTTTTATCCCCGGGTGTTTGGGGCGCTACAGCTCGCGCCCGACGGAAAGATCTACGTGGCCTGGAACGACACCAGCCTTATGAGCTGCATCGAACATCCCGACCAACCCTATCCTGCCTGTAACTTCGTGCTCAATGCGGTGGATCTTTCGCCCGCCACCTGTGGCTATGGCCTGCCCAACGTCGTTCGCCAGGTCGAAAATACCATATCCGCCGCCAGCAATGGCCCCCTCTGCCTGGGCGATAGCCTGAGCCTCTTTCTCGTCCCGGACGCCTACAGCAACCTGCTTTGGACGGGTCCCCATGGTTTTTCCTCTACCAACCCTGCACCGGTGATCGATCCGCTCACCGCCAGCGATACCGGTGAATACCGGGTGGAGGTCTATATCACCCTCAACGGCAGCCCCGACACGCTGCGCGATACCATACGGGTGGTGGCCCTGGGCGAACAGCCCGAGGTGGTTCTTCCCGTCGATACGGTGCGCTGCCCTGGGCTGGCGTTGCGCTTGTTTTCGCAGCAATACCCCAGCGGCAGCTACGGCAGCCAGTGGCAGAATGGCAGCAATGTCGATACCTTGGTGGTGGCCAGCGATGGCTGGCAGTGGCTGGAGATCAGCAACGTATGCGGCAGCGACCGCGACAGTACCTGGGTCGAGACCGTGGAGCCCCCCAGCCCCATCGACTTGGGCGAGGATCAGTTCGTTTGTCCGGGGGATACGGTACCCCTGTCCGTGGCCGATCAGCCGGGCGTCATGTTTCGCTGGGATGACGGCAGCCAAGGCCCCAACCGCCTGGCCATGGGGCCGGGTCGCTATCACCTCACCCTCAGCAATGCCTGTGGGCGGGAGAGCGACACCCTCCACCTGCGACGCTATCCCGTGCCGGAGCCATTCACCCTGGCCCCC
>CAYVAP010000481.1:0-4398 GCA_964449365.1 uncultured Bacteroidia bacterium | reverse complement strand
TAAGCCAAGAATTTCGCAGCCGTAAAGTCCTCAACAACCTGGCCGTTTGCTATTTACAAATGGGACAAGAAATAGCACCTACTGAACCCCTTCCCCTGGCCTATCCCCTAGAGGTGGATCCCCTTTCTCGCCTGGAGCGACACATCCGTAAACCTATAACAGGTGATCCTGACCTCGCCCAAGAACTTTGGCGCCAGGCAGATACAGCCTTACAGACAGCGCTGAAACTCGATCCAACTTATCAACCTACGCGAATCAATTTGACCACTTTGGCCGCTTTGCGACATGAATACATACACCTGCCGAGCCAAGGGTTACTAGACGCTTCCTACCGTCAGTTTTTTCAGGGAGTTAAAGCGGCTAAACTTGGGCAGAAGGCCCAGGCACGTACCTATTGGGAGCCACTCTCCCATGGTAATACTTCCCTTGCCTACCTGGCTCGCCTCAATTTGGGCGTACTCGATGGCGTCCTACCCTCTCACAGCGAGCAACCTCTCCCCACGGCTCAGCTGCCTCTCATTCCCTTTTTAGACTGGAATCAGGCGCGCGAAGATGCCTCAGCCGTTTTGCCGCACCCAGGCGACCCGCCTTTACGATCCTGGCGACAAGGTGGAGTTCAATGGTACAGTTGGGCTGATTCCATCGCCTTTTTACCCATTGCCCCTATGGGCTCTCCGCAATACGCATCCCTCAACTCGACCGAATGGGAACTCCCCGACTACCATGTCTCCATCCCGCCCTATCGGGGGCAGGTGTACAGGGAGCAGGGACTGATAGCGTGGACTACTCCCCAGGGAGGAATTTATTATCTGATAGGGTTTACCTACCGATAAGACGTTTGCGGTCATTTTTCTGCCTCCACCTCCCGCTCATACCCTGCACAGCGCCGCACCGGCTGAGGGGGATACTTAGCGAAAAGCGGGTTTTCTTTGCTCTTACGGCACAGGAAAAACACGCTGCCCCGCTTGCCGGCGTCTTCCCAGCCCAGCCAGGATTTTGTCTGGATTTTACCCGACTCCGAGTGGACGCGAATGCCTTTTACTTTGGTAGCCCAGTCAGCGTCTTCCTCACATTCCCCCGTTTTTTAGTTGATGCGCTCGCCGGTGTAGCCAAGCCAGGTATCCTCTTCGATCTTGCCGGTCTGTTTATTCACCCGGGTGCCGGGACGTGGGTTCGCTTGCACCGGTGGTTCTGTGGGGTGGACTCTCGCTTCTCTCTGCCCGTTGAAGGCATGGAACATAGGTATTGGACGCGGGTGAGGGTGTGAGCCTTACCCCAGCCCGCTATTTTTTCTTCTCAAAAAAATCGTTCCCGAAAACAATTCCCACGTAGTTTGGCTTATCGAAATAAAACATTCCCTATGCTAATCCAGCGACCTCTCCTCTGGTTCCTGCTCTGCAGTATCCCCGCCCTGCTGCAGGCTCAGGACTGCGACTGTCTAAGCAGCTTCCAATGGGCCGAGCAGATTTTTCGGGAAAATGACGCAGGTTATGCCTATGCCCTGTCGCAAAAGGGCGAAGCCGCCTATCAGCAGCATACCGAAAGCTTTGCAGCTCAGGCCCGCGCCACCGAGGACATGGTCGCCTGTGCGGAGCTGATCGGTGAGTGGATGCAGTTCTTTCGGTCAGCCCACCTCGGGGTGGAATGGCTGGGCGAGACAGAACCCGAAGCTGAAGCTCTCCCTGAGAAAAAGCGCGCCATTCGCGCCCGCTTCGCAGACTGGGAGACCCTAGAAGTGGACCTGGATGCTTTTCGGGCCTATTTGTCAGAAAAGGATACCCTGGACTTCGAGGGCATCTGGCGCTCGGGGGTGTATCGCATCGGGATCAAGCAGGTGGATGAGCGATACGTTGGTTTTATCATCGAGGCGGATGGGGTGTACTGGGTCGAAAGCCAGGTCAAGCTACGCATCGAAGCCGATGGCAGCGCGACCTATTACATGCGGGATCACTCGGTAAGGACCTTCGATCCGGAGCAGGTCTTGCTGCTAGGCAAGAGTGGCCTGCGGATAGGGACGGTGTCACTGGAGCGCGAATGGCCGGTGGCGCCATCTGAGCCCACTGTTGCCCGCTATCTCAAGGCGATGGAAGCCAGCAGCCCCTACGTTGAGCGCATCGACTCCCAGGCGGTGCTGCTGCGCATTCCCAGCTTTGCCAATGCCCAAAAGCCAGTCATCGACAGCGTGATTGCGGCCCATCGCGCCACCATCTTGCAGACGCCCTCCCTGATCATCGACCTGCGGGGCAATGGCGGCGGCAGCGACGGCAGCTACGAGGAGCTGCTGCCTTTCCTCTACACCAATCCCATCCGCGACGTGGGCGTGGAATTTCTCTCCACCCCCTTGAACAACCAGCGCATGCTGGACTTTGCAGAAAATCCCAAGTACAACTTCTCGGAGGAGGAGCGCGCCTGGGCCCGGGAAGCCTACGAGACGCTCTCGGCCCGGATAGGGGAGTTTGTCGCCCTCAATGAGGAACCCGTATCGGTGATCCGCCTGGACACGGTGTATCCGTATCCCCGCCACATCGGCATCCTTATCCACGAGGAGAATGGCAGCACCGCCGAGCAGTTTTTGCTCGCCGCCAAGCAGAGCCGCAAAGTGAAGCTCTTCGGCACCACCAC
This sequence comes from uncultured Bacteroidia bacterium, assembly GCA_964449365.1. Taxonomy (GTDB): domain Bacteria; phylum Bacteroidota; class Bacteroidia; order J057; family J057; genus CAYVAP01. The sequence continues at coordinate 1,776 of CAYVAP010000481.1, read as the reverse complement.
CTACGGCGTGCTGGACATTTCCAACATGTACGAGGTCTTATCTCCCTGCAAAGGGTTCAAGCTCTACTACAGCCTTTCGCGTAGCATGCGCATCCCCAAGATGACCATCGACGAGAAGGGCATTCAGCCAGACTTTTACCTGGATGAGCAGATCCTTCCCTACCAGTGGATCGAATTCGCAGCAGAGGTGCTGCGAGAGTGAGGGGCTAGTGCTTCGCATTCGAAATTCGTGATCAGGAATTCGTAATTCAAAGCGCTGATGGCCAAAATTTTATGCGAATTACGAATGGTTAATTACTTAATTCCGAAGGCACTAGTCGATCTGCCCCTAGACGATGGCTCTTCGGCTTTTGATTGATCCACTCCTTCGCTTTGGACTGATAATGAGCGATTTACGGAGGTTCTGAGCCTCTTTGACAGACTACTGGACATCATCGATCGATTTAAACAGGGTTCACAGCATTCACAGGATCATAAGCACTTGAAAGCCATCTTGTTCTGTCTTGTCCCATCTTGTCCATCTTGTCCAAAAACGAGCGCACCAGACTACTGGACATCATCGATCGATTTAAACAGGGTTCACAGCATTCATAGGATCATAAGCACTTGAAAGCCATCTTGTCCAAAAACGAGCGCACCAAAAGCTCATGTCCAGTAGAATGTGGGTCAATGAAATGAACAGTACAAACCACTGCTTGACAAGGTATTCGCCTTTCCAAAGGGGGAAGTTATTTTTCTCGCGTTGCTAAATGGGGGTTTTTGAGAAAAAACCGTCAACCATCTGTCGACCCTTAACTTATGAGAAAGGGTAAGTTGCTAGTTATCAACAACTTACCCCCAATAGATGTACCCGGGGTCGGACTCGAACCGACACGGATTGCTCCAATGGTGTTTGAGACCATCGCGTCTACCAATTCCGCCACCCGGGCAAAAAGCGATGGCAAAAGTAGGAAGTGAAGCTTGCATTCGCAAACATAAATTTTACATTTGCTATCGCTTTTTAGCTTTCCAACAATTTTGAGGCTGAGCTTCCTAGATTATAGGACAAGTCTAGGTTTTTGTTTATCTTTCATCATACGATCAATCGGCAGAAGTCTATCTGCAGCATATTGATTCTTTGTTTAGTCAATTCTCCATTTTTAAGCATTTACTGAGTACATCGTGATGAAAATCCGGGTTTCCAACATCGATCGATCCACCACCGAGGATGAGCTGTTTGAGCTATTTGAAGAATTTGGTGAGGTTATCAACGTGGATCTCAACGAAGAACCCGATTCGGGCCTCGATACCTTCACCGCTTGGGTCGAAATGGCATACGTTGCCGACGCGGAGGAGGCCATTGCTGAGCTTGACGGAGAGTGGGTCGATGGTCGCAATTTGGTGGTGGTCGAGGGGCATCGTGAGGTACACCTCAAGGGTGATTCCAGTCAAAACTACGTCGACTTGGAGGAGGGCCTTTCGGATACGCAAGCCAAAGGTGCGCCGCGCCGCGGGTTGCGTGATGAAGATGGTGGCCGTCCCTCCGCCAAAAAATCGCCCAAGCGAGGCCGTCGCTGATCGCTTCGATCCCTTTGAGTGATGGCGCTGAGCAGTGCCACTGATTGCCCTGGCTTCTTACCAAGGAAGCCAACGTACTTTTAATGCCTTAGCTGGTCTCCATGATCGAGTGGTTTACAGGTCCCACCTTCGACCTCCACTTCGATCAAGGAGTATGGTTTTATCTAGTGCTTTGTCAAGTTGAAAATGATGGGTAAGCGGTCGCAGATTTTTTCGCAG
>CAYVAP010000480.1:0-4423 GCA_964449365.1 uncultured Bacteroidia bacterium | reverse complement strand
ATAAACTGCAACAACCGCGCGACCTTTGTCTTGGCTTGCGCACGTCCTAGCGGCTTTTCGAGGATGTAATAGCTCGTGGCTACGGAGTGGCTAGACGTCCAAAGCGACCAAACGTTCTTTTGCCCTTGATGAAAGATTTGCAACGCAAACGGTGCAAATGGCTGCCGATTGCCCAAAAAGTCCAACAAGATGTTGGTGTCCAGGAAATAGGTTTTCATGACCCGTGCTTTTCATGAATCAGGTTGCGAAGCAAGACCTTGTCATCTATCCCATCAGGCAAATCGATAATTCCAAAGAGTCCTTCGAACTCTGAAGGAAGCCAATCCTCATGGTTAGGAGGTAACTGAGACAAATGCGTCAGGTAGGTCAATACCAAGGATGCGAGGCTTTGACCAGATTGCTTGGCATACGCCTCGGCTCGCTCAAAAATCTTCTGGTCCAGGTCTATGGTCAACTTGATCGCCATGGCACAAACAATCAGGGTTAAGTTACTCCTTCAAATTACGAAAAAATCATGAAGAGGGATTCTCCCCCCGGGAGAGACCCAGGAGACATCTCGCAGAGAACACGCAGAGAAGAAAGAAAGAACCCAGTTGCCAATCACCTCCCTCCCCGCGTCTTTGCGCCCCCCGCGAGAGACCCAGCAGCATCCCGCGAAGCGCACCCATTCCGAATTAGGCGTGTACGAAACTTGACATACGTGCCTGAACGGGTAAACCAGACGGAAGAAATGTTAGAATATTGAATTACCCATGCCTGTGCTGAGCGGAGTCGAAGCATCAAGGGCCTTGAAGTGCTCATAAGGGGGGAGGTCCTTCTACATTCTACCTGGGAAATTTTACATTCTACATTTAATCGAACGTCTTGATAAGCTTTGCATGGCCCACATTCCGAACCATGAATGTCGAACTCCCAATTCCCTACCCCTCCAGCACCGCCTCATCCACGTTCGAGACCGCTTTCTCCTTCTCCGAAAGATAGCTGTAAATGGCCGGGATCACGTACAGGGTCAGGGCGGTGGAAAACAACAGCCCCCCGATCACCGCGATGCCCATCGAAGTGCGACTTTCCGCCCCCGCGCCCAAGGCCAAAGCGATGGGCAGCACCCCCAGAATGGTCGAGAGACTCGTCATCAGGATGGGACGAAAACGCGACTCGGCCGCTTCCTTGGTGGCGTCGAGGCGAGAGAGGCCCGCCGCCTTACGCTGATTGGCAAACTCCACGATCAGGATGGCGTTTTTCGACACCAGGCCGATCAGCATGATGATACCGATCTGGCTGAAGATGTTGAGCGTCCCCTCAGTGTACCACAGCGCCAGCAAGGCCCCGGCCAGGGCCAGCGGCACGGTGAAGAGGATGATGAGCGGATCGCGAAAGCTCTCGAACTGCGCCGCCAGCACCAGAAAGATCAGCACCAGCGCCAGGGCAAAGGCAAAATCCAGGCTCGACGTACTCTCGGCAAACTCCTGCGAAGGACCAGCCAGAGCCGTGGCGTAGGTATCATCCAGCACCTCATCGGCGATGCGCTCCATGGCCGCGATGCCTTCGCCCAAGGTCCTACCCTCAGCTAGGGCCGCCGACACAGTCGCCGCCGAGTAACGATTGTACCGAAAGAGCTGCGGCGGAGTCGTACTTTCTTCCACCTCTATCAGGTTGCTGAGCTGAATCATGCGCCCGGCGTCGTTGCGCACATAGACCGAGCGCAGATCGTCGGGATCATTGCGAAAGCGCCGATTCAACTGCCCAATCACGTAGTACTGCTGCCCGTTCATGATGAAGTAGTCGAAGCGCTGCCCGCTCAAGCCCAGTTGCAGGGTGCGGGCGATGTCCTCTACCGACACCCCCAGGCTGCGGGCCTTGTTGCGCTTGATGCTGACCCGTAGCTCCGGCTTGTTGAATTTGAGATCGACGTTGACGAAGGCAAAGGTCGAGTCTTGCTTGGCCTGCTCTAGAAAGCTGGGCAGCACCCCGCGCAGCTTTTCGAGGGTCTGGGCCTGAATCACGAACTGCACCGGCAGCCCACCCCGGCTGCCCCCGATGCTCTGCTCCTGCGAGACAAAAGTGCGCCCCGTGGGGTAATCACTGACCTTTTTTTGCAAAAAATCGAGCACCTCCTGCTGACTACGCTGCCGCTCATCCTGCGGCTTGAGGATGATGCGCATGAAGCCCGAATTGGTCGCACTCGAAGCACCATAGCCCGGCGAAGTCACCGACACGATGCCCTGCACCTCGGGTACTTCTGTCTGCACCATCTCTACCAGCCGATCCAGGTAGCGATCCATGAATTCAAAAGTTGACCCCTCCGGTCCAGTGGTGTAGAGGCGCAGTTGACCGCGGTCCTCGGCGGGAGCCAACTCGGAGGGAATGACCTGGACGAGCAGATAAATCAGCCCCATCGAAGCCGCCATGATGAAAAAGCTCACCCAGCGCACCCGCATGAAGCTCTCCAGCGTTTCGCGGTAGCCGCGAGCCAAGCTTTTGAAGAACCGCTCGGTGCGCTGGTAAAAGCGATTTTCGCCGATGCCCTTGTGCAACAACTTCGACGACAGCATGGGCGTGAGGGTCAGCGCCACGAAGGAAGAAATCACCACCGCGCCTGCCAGGGTGAGGCCAAACTCCCGGAAGAGACGCCCGGTCAGCCCTTCTAGGAAAATTACGGGCATGAATACCGCCACCAGAGCCAGGGTGGTGGCAATCACAGCAAAGAAAATTTCCGCCGCGCCCTTTTTGGCGGCCTCCACAGGGGAAAGTCCCTGCTCGATCTTGGCGTAGATATTTTCTAGCACCACCACCGCATCGTCTACCACCAGCCCGATGGCCAGCACGATGCCCAGCAGGGTGAGCACATTGATGGAAAAGCCCGCCAGGTACATCACAAAAAAGGCCCCGATCAGCGAGATCGGAATCACCACCACCGGGATCAGGGTGGTGCGCCAGTTGCGCAGGAAGAGGAAGATGATGAGCGTAACCAGGGCAAAAGCCACGTAGATGGTTTGCTCCACCTCGTCGATGGACGCCTGAATGTAGGTAGTCTTGTCGAAGCCGATGGCCCAGGAGATGTCCTCAGGTAGGTCTTTCTGGATCTTCTCCAGGCGCTTGTACACCTCGGCAGCAATTTCGAGGTGGTTGGAGTTAGGTTGGGGAATGATGGCATTGCCCACCATGGGCACCCCGTCGCGCTTGAGCGCGGTACGCAGGTTTTCGGGGCCTAGCTCGGCGTAGCCCACGTCGCGAAAGCGAATTTTGCTCACCCCATCGTCGCGGATGATCAGATCGTTGAACTCGCTGGGGCTGATCAGCCGCCCCTGGGTGCGCACCGTCAGCTCGCGGTCGTCGCCCTCGATAGAGCCGGAAGGCAATTCGACATTTTCAGAGCTCAGCGCCTGCTGCACGTCCAGGGGCGTCAGTCCATAAGCGGCCAGCTTGTCGGGGTCCATCCACATGCGCATGGCGTACTTCTTCGAGCCCCACACCTGGATATCAGAGACGCCGTTGATAGTCTGCAACTGCTCCTTGAAAGTGTTATCGGCAAAATCAGTCAGCTCCAGCAGGCTGCGCTCATTGCTCTGGATGTTGATAAAGATGATGGGCCGCGCATCGGCATCGGCCTTGTTGACGATGGGCGGATCAGCGTCGGGGGGCAGGGAGCGCCGCGCCTGTCCCACCTTGTCGCGCACGTCGTTGGCGGCGGTCTCCAGGTCGATACTCAGATCAAATTCTACCTTGATGGTCGAGCGCCCGTCGCGGGTGGTGGAGGTGAGGTTCTTGATCCCTGCCACCGAGTTGATGGCTTCTTCCAGCGGCTCGGTGATCTGGGTTTCGATCACATCGGCGTTGGCACCGGTGTAGCTGGTCGAGACGGTGATCACGGGCGGATCGACCGAAGGATACTCCCGCACCCCTAAGGAGCGCAGCCCGATCACGCCAAAAAGCACGATCGAAATGGAAAATACCGTGGCCAGCACAGGCCGATTGATGCTGAGCGAAGAGAGGGTCATGGGAGGGGTGGTGGGTGAGAAGGAAAACGTGCGGGGCTCACAGTAAAATTGCTAGAGCTTCCAAATAACCATAAAATTGGGGAGAGTGTTTTTTTAGCTATGTGGACGGGGCATAGACAGAACCCCTAAGCCCCTCATGTTTTCCCTGGCTCTCATGGAATGAGTTCGTAGTGATTTGTTCGTAGCTGGAAGCGCTGATGGACAGTTGTTTAGAACTCAGCTAAATGGTATACTACGTGGCGTAAGGATTGTAGAGCAGACTACTGGACATCATCTTGATAAAAAGGCCATTCAATAAATCAGCAACTCTACCATTCAACCACTTTGAAGGATAAGTTATTTTGGTTAAAAGGCAATATAGCCGCTTGGTGCGGCCACTGAGTGAGCCAATATGAACGGTAGGTAAACGCTGTGCCTGACTACCT
>CAYVAP010000479.1:0-4432 GCA_964449365.1 uncultured Bacteroidia bacterium | reverse complement strand
CTGGTCAATGTTTTATGCGAATTTCGAATGGTTAATTACTTCATTCCGAAGGCACTAGTGCTCTGTCAACTCACGAATGATGGGTGATCGCTGCATCTTTTTCCGCATCTCGGCGTTGGAAGCTCGTCGGCGGGGCCCTTTATCCCACCGTCTCGCGACTTGGCTCGCCAAGCTCGGATTTTTCTTCAAGTCCAGGGCCCCTTACCCCAGACTTGAATGGGATCTGCGAAAAAATCTGCGACCACTTACCCATCATTTTCAACTTGACAGAGCACTAGGTTCTTGTTTGGTCTGCGAAAACGAAAAAGCATTTGCATAGTTCGTAAATTGTGATTTTTATCCCCATGATCGTTTTATTTCAATCAAACCATTCGCAATGATCCAATCTAGACTACTCATCGCATGGATGATCCTGCTGAGCTTTAGCCTCTTCTCCTGTGGAGGATCGGGCAACCAACAGGCAGAAAAAGAAATTGGCAATGACGAGGCTGCCCAAGATACGGTAGCTGCGCTGCCCCAATCGGGCCGCTCCATGCAGCTCAAAGAGCTCCCAGTAGGCTCGCCCGAGTCCATTATCAGTGATGGTACGCACTACTACGTCTCCAACGTGGGGGAAAAGCTAGCACCCTCCACCAAAGATGGCGACGGCTACATCATGAAGCTCGACGCTGAGGGGACGGTGGTGGCCGAAAAGTTTATCGATGGGCTAGACGCCCCCAAGGGCTCAGCCATCGTTGAGGGCAAATTTTACGTGGCCGATGTAGACAAAGTCCGCATCTTCGACCTAATCACGGGAGAAGCCGACGGCGAAATCGACTTATCGAAGTCAGGGACCATGTTTCTCAACGACCTGGCCCCTATGGGCAAAGGCAAACTCGTGGTTTCTGCTACTGACGTCAATCGTCTTTACACCATCGACCTCAGCGACCGTAGCTATGAGGAATTGGTGACTCGCCCTACCATCCAAGGCCCCAACGGCCTATGGTATGAAGCTGCCGACAAAGCGCTGTACGTGGTCAGTTACCCGGGCGAGCCCAAAGGTGTGCTGGGCAAAGTATCGCTCAAAAAAATGGAAGGCAACGCCTACCCCTACGAGCAGATCAACCCCTTTCAGGGGATGCTCGATGGCCTGGCTGTGTATGGCGACAAAGCCTTCGTCTCCGACTGGAACCGTCAGAGCATCATCGTGATAGATCTCAGCTCTGGTCAAGTGGGGGGCTTCAAACTGCCTAGTCAGGTACAGGGGCCTGCTGATTTCTACTTCGACAGCGAAAAGGGTGAGATCTGGCTGCCCGGTATGCAAGAAAATACCATTACCATCCAGACCCTGTAAACCTGAGGTGCAAAGCATGAATCTACACCGGAACTCGTTTGGGCGGGTTCCGGTGTAGGGTTTTGAGGGGATAGATGCTCCGGTGAGGGCGAAGCTTCCGGGCGCGTATCTGATAAGATAAACGGATATTCAATTTTATTGGAAAAATCTCGTGCTTTCTTACCGACAAGCACTTACTTTGAGGCAAGTCTGGGATCTGTAAACGTTTTATGGGGGGTCTCTACTGTGCAGGGATACACCAAAGCATCTGACGAAACCATCATCGAGGCCATCATCAACGAAGGCAAACCCGAGCTATTTGGCTTGCTGTATGACCGCTATGCTGACAAAGTTTTTCGCAAGTGTATCAGCTTCGTGCAGGATCGTGATGTCGCGCAAGATATGGTGCAGGATGTGCTGTTGAAGGTTTTCACCCAACTTTCGAAGTTCAAGGGCCACAGTCGCTTTTCTACCTGGCTCTACGCCATCACTTACAACTACTGCGTGGAATATTACCGTCGTAGCCAGCGCTATCCCAGCGCCGATATCGACCAAGGCCCCGACATCGCTGAGCCAGACGATCAAGCGGAGAAAGACCTGCTCAGCCTGCGAGCCGAGAAATTACGCAAAGCCATGAACCTCATTTCACCAGAAGACAAAGCCATCTTGCTGATGAAGTACCAGGATGACACCTCGATCAAAGACTTAACCGAACAATTGGATGCTTCGGAGAGCGCCGTCAAAATGCGACTGGCCCGTGCCCGAGAGCGCGTGCGCTTGATCATCCAAGAAGCCGAACAAAACGACGTCCGCTCATGAGCAATGTATTTCAGGAGATCATGCCAGATGACGAGCTGCCCGAAGAAGTACGGCAGCAAACCCTCAGCAACCTCTACTCCCTTCGCTTGGTGCTAGATGTGATGGACCTATTTGTGGTGAAGGCTGGAGCAGCCATGGGAGAAATAATCGGCAGTAGTGCACCCGACTCCGGTAGCCAGCAAGATGCGCCTTCATCTACCTGAGCGGTCATCGGTATCGGCAATACGGCACAGGTTTATCAGGCACGGCGGTTCCTTCGTTCACGGTCTCCTCACCTACTGGCTCACCAACTCACGAATCACTAATCATTTTCTCATGGAAAACATGCTCAATTCGCTGCGAGAGACTTTTCTAAACCTGCTAGATCAGGTGGTAGTGGGTTTTAGCAAGTTGTTTGGCGCCCTGCTGCTACTCCTGGTGGGCTGGATCATTGCCCGAGTGATTACCCGGGTGCTGGGCAAGATTTTGGGCAAAATAGGAGTGAACCAGCTCTCCGAGCGGCTCAACCAGATCTCCTCGGTCCAAAAGGCCGGCCTCCAGCTCGATCTGGTGTGGGTCGTCAAAAAATTCCTTTACTGGCTCATCATGCTGGTCTTTTTTATCAGCGCCGCAGACGTGATGGGCTTGAATATGGTGGCGGAAAAACTCCATGAACTGATCGATTACCTGCCACAGGTCTTCACCGCCCTGCTGATCCTGGGGGGAGGGTTTTACCTAGCCGATCAGCTACGCAACCTGGTAGGCAGTGCGGCCAAGTCGATGGGGGTACCGAGCTACAAGGCCATCAGCGGGTTGGTTTTTTACATCATGGTGATCTTTGTGGTAATTGCCGCCCTGGAGCGGCTCGAGTTTTTTCCCGTCGAGATCATCACTGACAACCTCAGCATCATTTTGGGGGGCCTGCTGCTGGCCTTCGCCATCGGATATGGCCTGGCCGCTCGCCCCATGCTCAGCAGCATCCTGGCCGGATACTACAGCCGCAACACCTTCGAGGTAGGCCAGGAGATCGAAGTCGACGGCTACCGCGGCACCATCGTGCGCATCACCAATGTATCGGTATCCCTAGAAACGGAAGGCAAATTGCTCGTGATGCCACTCAGCCGCCTGATGAGCGATCAGGTGATCATTCATCAGTCGGTGAGGTAGTCGAGACGAGTAGAGCCTGCTTTCCATAGAGGGTTTTTCCAAAAAAAACCGCCCCTCCGAAGAAGGGGCGGCAGGCAAAAAGGACGATTGATGCAAAAAATCGAGCTTAGTAACGCTCGAAAAATAAGTTCCGCTTTTGACTCGATCTCTCGCCCGCATCTTCCGCGACAGTTGGGGCCCCTTACCCCAACTTCGCGTGGAGAAAAAGCCTCATTTGGCCCGCCAAACTCGGTTTTTCTTCCTTGTCTACGAACGAGATCTCTTCGCAAAATCGGGAAGTAATTTTTTTCGCGTTACTTAGAAGTTGCCCTCCAAGTCAATGCCAGTGGCTAGGCGCTCGATAGCGGCGATATAAGCCGCCAGGCGCATGGAGCACTTGTGCTTGAGGTGGGTACCATACACCCGATCAAAGGCCTCTACCAAAATGGGAGCGGCCTTGTCGCGAATTTCGTCTTCGGAGTAATAGTGTCCGCGTCGGTTTTGAACCCATTCGAAGTAAGAAACCGTAACCCCGCCTGCATTGGCCAGGATATCTGGCACGATCAGGATCCCTTTTTCGTCGAGGATGGCGTCAGCGTTGGCCGAAACCGGACCGTTGGCTCCTTCCACGATTAGGCGAGCCTGTACGCCCTCGGCATTGTCTTCGGTAATCACATTTTCGATGGCCGCAGGCACGAGGATGTCCACGTCCATGGTTACCAGTTCTTCATTGCTGATGCGCTGCCCCTCGGCGAAGCCCTGCAGGGTGCCATGCTGCTTGAGGTAGGCCACGGCTTCGCGCACATTGATACCCTCGGGCTTGTAAATCCCGCCAGTGTGGTCGCTGATAGCCACGATTTTGACGCCCTGCTCAGAGAGCAGCTTTGCCGCCCAGGAGCCTACGTTACCGAAGCCCTGAATGGCACAGGTACACTGCTTAGGGTTCCAGACCATCTTTTCGATGGCTTTCATGGTATGGACCATCACGCCCCAGCCGGTAGCGGGTACGCGACCTTTGGAGCCGCCCAGATGCAGGGGCTTGCGCGTGTCCACCCCAGGGGTGTAGCCATAGATGCGGGAGTATTCGTGAAAGATCCAGGCCATCTCGCGGTAGCTCGTGCCCATGTCGGGGGCGGGGATGTCGCTGACTTCGCCGAAGACATCCTTGAGAGCACG
>CAYVAP010000478.1:0-4440 GCA_964449365.1 uncultured Bacteroidia bacterium | reverse complement strand
GGTGCGAGAGCTGTTTCTCAATAAATCGGTGGTGGCCGCCAAGGTGATGAAGGGCAAACAAGAAGAAGGAGCCAAATACAAGGACTACTTTGACTGGAGCGAACCCATCGACAAGGTGCCCAGCCACCGCCTTCTGGCCATGCGCCGCGCCGAAAAAGAAATGGTCATTTCCCTAAGCCTGCGCCCCGACCAAGACGAGGCCCTCTACCGCCTGGACCGAAAATTCGTCAAGGGCCATCGCGGCGCAGCCCAGGTGGTGCGCGAAGCGGTCGAAGACAGCTACCACCGCCTGATGGCTCCTTCGCTGGAGACTGAGGCCCGCGTGATGAGCAAGGACAAAGCCGACCTCGAAGCCATCGATGTCTTCACCGAAAACCTGCGCCAACTGCTGCTGTCGGCCCCCCTGGGCGAAAAGGCCGTCATGGCCCTAGACCCAGGCTTCCGCACCGGTTGCAAGGTCGTCTGCCTCGACAAGCATGGCCGCTTGCTGGAGGACACGGTGATATATCCTCATCCGCCCCAGCGCAAAGTGGCCCGGGCCACTGTGATCGTGGAGCAACTGATCGAACGGCACGGCGTGGAGGTCATCGCCGTGGGCAATGGCACCGCCGGGCGCGAAACCGAGGCCTTTCTGCGCGAATCAGAGCTACCAGGGCACATTCCCATCCTGCTGGTCAACGAGAGCGGCGCGTCCATCTACTCGGCCTCGGAGGTAGCCCGCGCAGAATTTCCCGACCGCGACCTGACCGTGCGCGGGGCCGTCTCCATCGGGCGTCGCCTGATGGACCCCCTGGCCGAGCTGGTCAAAATCGACCCCAAATCCATCGGCGTGGGGCAGTATCAGCACGACGTGGACCAGGCCCAGCTCAAAAAAGCGCTGGACGATACCGTGATCTCCTGTGTGAACAAGGTAGGCGTCGAGGTCAATACCGCTTCCAAGCAACTGCTCACCTACGTATCGGGCCTGGGGCCGTCGCTGGCCGAAAACATCGTCAAGTTTCGCGACGAAAACGGCCCCTTCAGCGCCCGCAAGGAGCTACTCAAAGTACCGCGCCTGGGTCCCAAAGCCTTCGAGCAAGCGGCAGGCTTTTTGCGCATCCGGGAAGCCAGCAACCCCCTAGACCGCAGCGCCGTCCACCCCGAGAGCTACCCCATCGTGGAGCAGATGGCTCAAGACCTGGGCGTAACCGTGGCTGATCTGATGCAAGACGAGAAGCTGCGCAAGCAGATCGACCTGAAAGCATATACTACCGACACGGTGGGCCTGCCGACCCTCCAGGACATCATGGCGGAGCTGGCCAAGCCTGGGCGCGACCCCCGCGAGCAGTTCGAGATCTTCCAATTTGCTGAGGGCATCAACGAGATCACCGACCTGCGCGAAGGCATGAGCCTGCCGGGCATCGTGACCAACATCACCGACTTCGGAGCCTTCGTCGACATCGGCGTACATCAGGATGGGCTGGTTCACCTCAGCCAAATGGCCGATCGCTTCATCAAGCACCCTACCGAGGTGGTCAAGGTGCACCAGAAGGTGCAGGTGCGCGTGGTCAGTGTGGAGGTCGAGCGCAAGCGCATCAGCCTCTCCATGAAATCGGAGGGCGGCGACGATCAGCCGCGTGATGGCGGGGGGCCTCGCCGGGGCAAAGGCAAGCGCAACTCCCGCCCATCGCGCGAGCGCCGCCAAGATCGCCCCGCAGATTACCAGAGCGATTTTATTCGGGTCAAAAAATCACAGAAAAAGTCATAGCCGCCGCAGCGAGTGCTTCGCATCCCAAAGTCGACCATCATTGTGCCGTCCAGCCGCCATCGACCGGCAGGGCAGCGCCTGTGAGGGTGCTGCTTGCTTCGCTGGCTAGCAGCAGGGCCAGGTTTCCCAGAGCTTCCAGGGTAACGAAGTCTTTCACCGCCTGCTTTTTGAGCATGACCTTTTCGACCACTTCTTCTTCGCTCATGTTGTGGCTTTGGGCCTGATCGGCGATTTGGGCCTCTACCAATGGGGTGCGCACGTAGCCGGGGCAAATGGCGTTGCAGGTGATGCCCAGCGCGGCTCCCTCCAGGGCCAGCACCTTGGTCAACCCCACCATACCATGCTTGGCCGCCACGTAGGCCGCCTTGAACTCCGACGCCCGCAGGCCGTGGGCCGAGGAAATGTTGATGATGCGCCCAAAGCCGCGCCGCTTCATGCCAGGCCACACGGCCTTGCTGGTATGAAAAGCCGAGCTAAGGTTGACCCCAATGATGAGGTCCCATTTTCCTTCAGGAAATTCGTCGATCGGGGAAACGTGCTGCACCCCCGCGTTGTTGATCAAGACTTCTACTGAGCCAAAGTCGGTTTCGGTCCGCTCGACCAGGCCCCTGATGGCCTCGGGATCGAGCATGTTGGCGCTAGAGAAAAAGGTCTTCACTCCGTACCTGGCACCGATTTCCTGCGCGATCTCGTCGCCGTTGTCTTCTAGGCCGTTGAAGGCTACGTTGTAGCCCGCCTGAGCAAATGATTCTGCCAGCCCCAGCCCGATGCCGCTGCTGCTACCCGTGATGATTGCATTTTTTGCCATGAAATACGTGATGGTTGGTTGGAAGGAAAAAATGAGGTGAGGCCTGTGTCGTGATCAACCGTGAAGAAACGAGATTGTGGGCGAAATTGAAAGTCCCCTGCTTCCCCGTCGACCAAAAACAAAGGCCCCGCTCGTGAGAGCGGGACCTATTCACGAAACTTGTGGTTCATTGGCCCGAGAGGGCTTCTCGCCAGCCTCGGCTTCATAGATAAAGATTGGCGAGAGGACCATCCCTCCGGATTAAGCCACCGCTTCTTCTTCTCCTTCGTGGATGTTGTTCAGACAATCGATCAGGTTGAGGTAAGCAGGGTTTTTCAGGTAGTAATAGATGAATTTTCCTTCGCGCTCAGCGGCTAATACCCCTTTGTCGCGCAAAATGCTAAGATGATGAGATACCGAGGACTGATCAGCATTGAGACGGGTATAAATTTCCGTCACGGTCATGCGGCGCTCGCCGTCGAGCATGTCGATGATTGACAAGCGGGTGGGATGAGCGATGGCTTTGAGGGTACGAGTCAGTAGCTCCGTCTGGGGCACTGTCCACCCTGCTTGGACTCCGTTCATAGACATAGGCATTGTTTGTTAGATGAAGTAATAACCCCCAACCCAATTTTTGGTTTTGGAAAAAGCAGAAAATGTCGCTTCATTATCAGCAAATTATCGTACGTATGATAAAGATTTCCTACGAAAACGAGGTATAATTTCTCAACAGAATTTTATGTTTGTTTAAGTCTTTCGTGCAATTTTTACGATCAATGCTTCAACAAAGCCGACACATCTTGATGGCTGCGATATGTCTGATGGTTGGGGGCATGGCGAGCTGTGAGCTCCCCCCCCAAAGCCAGTCTGGGGATGAAACAGCGCCCTCGCAGCCGAGGCTCTCTCCTAAACGAACTGGGGAAGTCGTGGAACGAATCGTCGAATCCTTGGGCGAGGCTTCGGCAGAATGGGAGGAGCTGACCCGCTCCGACCAGGTGCAAGCCTGGGTAGACGAACTGATCGTCAAAGCTCAGCCGGGCGTGGATATGCCGGAGGTAGCGCGCCTTCAAGAGGGAGAGATGGCCCGGTATCTGCACCAGCGCACGGCTGGTAAGGTAGCATTTTCGCTGCGTGGCCAGCGCTATAAAAAGCCCTGGATCCTGATCGAAACCCAAGCTGGGGTGATGGGTTGGGTACACGAAGGAGGGGTGCGCTACGTAACACCCGCCTTGATGCGCTGGCTCGCGCGCGACCAAACCACCCCCAACGCCCGTACGCGCCAAGCCGAGCCGACCAGCGACCCTAGCGCCGAGCGTGTAGTCATTGTCGGGCAGCGCGTGGGGCCCATTCGCAAAAAAACCAGTGAAGAGGAACTGATCCGCATTTATGGCATTTCGCAGGTAGGGCGCAGCACCGTCCATGCGCCTGGCAAAGGCGATCAGCCCTGCTCGGTGGTGTTTCCCGGCAGCCAGGACGAGTTGCGCATCACCTGGGAAGATGAGGCCCGTACCCGAGTCGAGGCAGTGTACATTTTGCGCAGCGGCAGCAGTTGGTTTACCCCGCAGGGCCTACGTCATGGTCTCGATTTGGCCGAGCTCACCAAAGTCAACCAGGCTCCGCTGAGCTTTTACGGCCTAGAATGGACCTACGCTGGGACGGTCAACGACTGGAAATCAGGCCGATTGGCTCCATACCGCAAGCAGTTCTACGTGATGCTGACCCCTCGCGACGCGCCCCAGGCCCTCCTCAAGCAATTCAAAGGCGATAAGCTCTTTTCCTCCAATCACCCCAAAGTGGAGGGCCTCAATCTCTACCTCGACCATTGGGTCGTTTATCTGGATTGAAGCGCATGGCTAGTGCTCTGTCAAGTTGAAAATGATGGGTAAGCGGTCGCAGATTTTTTCGC
>CAYVAP010000477.1:0-4451 GCA_964449365.1 uncultured Bacteroidia bacterium | reverse complement strand
TGACCATTGACCACTGACCACTGTACTCATTGACCACTGTACTCACTGATCATTGACTAACGACTGCAAGCGAATGAACCACGAAACCCTCAGCCGCGCCCGCGAATCTCGCGCGGCTATCGAGCGCCTCTACATCGAGATGCGCCACCTCTACAACCACGGTCGCTATCGCCACCTGGGTGCGCCGGGCGAGGTACTGACCGATGCACTGCTTACCTTATCGCCAGAAATATATGGCTCGGTAGGTGATCCCAACAAGGTAGAATTAGATGGGCTGGTCTACGTGATCGACCGACAGCCCAAGGGCATCGAGTCCTGCCGCTTTATCAAATTGATTTCGGAGGAAGGCTTTGCCGAGTCGGGCTTTCCGGTGCTGGTGCCCGCCGCGCGGCGCCGCAATTGCTACCGCATCGACGATGACCATATGTTTATCGAGGTTACGCGTGGGCGCAGCGAAATCTACGACATCCTCACCCACCTGACTTTCCTCTTCATGGAGTCGCGCAAGATCATGTCTCATGCCCTGGATGAAGAGGGGCCCGTAAGCATGGAGTGGGAACAACTAGAGGGCATTGCCCAGGAAAAGATCAAGCTCGGAAAAGACAACGAAGAAGTGGCGCTGACCTTTCTGGCGACCATTTTGGGGCGGAGCTTCGCCGAGACCAAGTGGGCCTACGAGCGCCTGGCCGCACGCCCTGAGCAAAACAACGGCCTCTTCAGCGTGGTCTATCACCTGGGCCGATTGGCCATGGACGAAAAACGCCGGGATCAACCCCGCGAAATCACCGTGTCGCCCACCCTGCGCGACCGACTGGGGCATCACATCTACGGCGAACGCTGGGCCAGCAACATCAAAGCCTTCATGGCCGAGCGCGAGCTGCTCAGCCGCCCGATCCACATCATCAGCGCCAACCTGCACAGCGTGATGAACTGCCTCTATGCGCCGGCCGCGCTGCAAAAATACTACGAGCCCAAAGCCACCATCGAGCAGATCGCCCTGGACCTCAGTCGGCCTGAGCACAGTCAGCGGCGTCAAAAGGTCAAAGCATACGCCCAGCAGCACGGCATGCATAGCCTCGACGACCCCTCAGGCACCAACATCTCCGTGCAGATTTTCGATACCGCTGAGCTCGATCCCAAGACTCTCACCGCAGAGTTGGCCTGCGACGCCGACTATCTGGCCCAAAAGCAACCCGTGATCATCGTGATGGATTATGCTTTTGGCGAGCAGGCCTATGAAACCATGGACGAATTGCTCAAGACCTATCAGCCCGAAAAGTCTGGTCCCAAAATCTACATGCCCGTCGAGTCGATTTCCATTATGGGCAAAGCAGGCATCCTCACCGGTGGCAAGGGCGACATCATGATGCCCAACGCCCACATTTTCGAGGGTACCGCCGACAACTATCCCTTTCACAACGACCTGTGCGCCGAAGACTTTGAAGCCGAAGGCATCTCCGTCTGCGTAGGCCCTATGATCACTGTGCTGGGTACCTCCCTGCAAAATCGCGACGTGTTGGCCTACTTCAAAGAATCATCCTGGGGAGCGATCGGCCTGGAGATGGAAGGGGCTCATTACCAAAAGGCTATCCAAGCCGCCTCGCAGATCCGTAAGACCATCGAGCCCGACGTGGTGCTACGCTACGCCTACTACGCCTCCGACAACCCGCTAGAAACAGGCAGCACCTTGGCCTCCGGCAGTTTGGGCGCAGTGGGGGTGCGCCCCACCTACCTGATCACCCTGCAACTGCTCAGCCGCATCTTGCAGCCTGTGCGGGAGAGCGCCTCGCTCACCAAGAGCGGCACGGAGGGGTAAGCGAGGCTCATTGACCGCTGCGGCAGCTATTGAGAAGAAGCATATGAGGAGCATAGGCGCGCTGCCTTTATTTCTCCCATGGCCCGTTCATCAGTGAGGCATCCAGGTGTCATGGCGCGCAGATTGCGCAGAATGGCACAGCCACCGCTGGCGTAGCCATTGAGGGAACCGATATGAGAAGCTGGTAGGTGCCGAAACCGCCCCCCCTCCTTGCCCTTATGCTTCAAAGTGGTTGAATGGTAGAATTGTTGATTGATTGATTGAATGGCCTTGTTATCAATAAGTTATAATGTCTTACAACGCTACAATCCTTACGCCACGTAGTATAGTAACGCTCATGCAGGTAAGGAGACAGGATTACCCACTCCGCATCATCCCTCACCTCGTCCCGATCTGCTTCAGCAGCGCATCGACGGCTGCTTTCAACTGCTCGTCGCGGTCGTTGGCTTTGCTATCGGGGGCATTTTCCACCACGATGTCGGGCACCGCAGGGCCATGCTCCATATTTTCGCCTGTGGCCTTGACGTACCAGGCGCGGAAGGGCAGGCGCACGTAGGAGCCATCGATCATGCCCGCCCCGCCCGTGGAGATCACCGCCCCAAACGTGGGCGTACCCACCAGGGTACCGCGATCCAGGGTTTTGAAGGCGTGGGAGAAAATCTCGGCGTTCGAATAGCTGCTTTGGTTGCAAAGGGCCACGGCGGGGCGAGTCCAGGCGACCAAGGGCAGGCGCTCGCCGTAGGGGTAGTGCTCGGCAAACTGCTTGTTTTGCTCCAGGGTTTCGGCTGCACCCCGCGGAATGGT
The DNA here is from genome assembly GCA_964449365.1 of uncultured Bacteroidia bacterium. GTDB lineage: Bacteria > Bacteroidota > Bacteroidia > J057 > J057 > CAYVAP01. The sequence goes on along the minus strand of CAYVAP010000477.1, from coordinate 1,831 downwards.
GTAAGCGTGCTGCTGAACGTTGAGCACCGCCATGAGGTAGTCGGTGGTCCAGCCGCCGCCGTTGTAGCGCACGTCGATCACGATACCCTCTTTGCCCAGGCCCGCCGCCATCAGCTCGCGCTCAAAGCGCTCGAAGCTGGGCCAGTTCATGCCCTGGATGTGGATGTAGCCCAGGCGACCATTGGAGTATGTTTCGGTGAGTTTGGCGCGGTCATCGACCCACTCGGCGTAGAGCGCGCTGCGCAGGCTGCTGGTGGGGCGAATCACCACCTCGCGGCTCTTGCCGCCGGTCTCGACGGTGAGCAATACCTCCTCATCAGCTTGATTGATGAGCAGGGCGTAGAAATTTTGCTGGCCGCCCACCGGGGTACCATTCACCGAGGTAATGACGTCTCCCATGGAGAGCTTGCTGGCTGCGCGGTCGGCGGGCGACTCGGGCACCACGTGGGTGATGAGCATGCCATTGGCCTGGGTTTTCAGCTCCACGCCTAGCAGGCCAGTGCGCTCACGCTGAGTTTCGGCCCGGTCCGAGCCGTAGAGGCCCATGTGGCTGGCGTCCAACTGGCCCAGCATGAAGTTGAACATGTCCTGAAAGTCGGTCTTGGTAGAGGCCATCATGCACCAGGGTCGATAGGTCTCCTTGAGGGCCGTCCAGTCGCGCCCGTGAAACTCCGGATCGTAAAAGCCATCTTCAAGCACCCGCCAGCCTTCTTCGAATATCTGTCGCATCTCCGCTGGGTGATCGATGTCGAGCATCACGCTGAAAGACAATCCCTCCACGCTACCGCCGGGCACCTTGACCGAGGCCAATGAGCCCCCGCGCTTGAGGAAGTAGAGGTGATCTTGCTTTTTGCCTGCCAGACGCACAGCGTAGGGACTTTGGCCTCCATTGGTGAGAGCCTTCATCTCGCTGCCGTCCCACTTGATCTGCATCAGGTCGCGGTCGCCGCTGCCGGTGGTGCGCCCGCTGCCGTTGGTGGTGAAGTAAAAATAGTCGCCTTTTTTGCCGATGGCCAGGTTGCCCTCATTGCCAGGCAAAGCCGTAACCTGAGCCAGCCGCTCGTGGATGTCCACCAGATCAATGGTGAGTGGCATTTGCTCGGCTTCACCTTCTTCCTCCTTGTCATCGGCGTGGGCCAGTTCTTCCCAGTCGCGCTGGGTTTTTTCGTAGTCTTCTTCTTTGAGCCAGGCAAACCACAGGTCGCTGTCGCCATTGTTGCGCACTGAGAGGAAGCCCAGTTTGCTGCCATCAGGGCTCCAGACGGGGTCGTAGTCCCTGCGTGGGTGCATAGATACGTTGACCGGGTCGCCCGCTTCCGCCACGGGATGGATGTAAATTTCGCTGTTGAAATCGAGGTCGGAGAGGTCGTAGGCCAGCCAACGGCTATCGGGGCTCCAAGCCACGCCGCCGGGCGTATCCCAGCCATCGAGCAAGGTACGCGGCGTACCCAGCGACTGGCCATTTTCTACCTCTGCAACCAGCAGCATGCCACGATCACGGGTGTAAGCTACCTGCTTGCCGTCAGGCGACACCATCGGACTGCGCTCGTCGCCTTCGGTCTCGGTCAGGCGAATGGCTTCGCGCTTGAGGGTCCGGTACAGGTCGCTCTCCTCGGGATCAGCCGAGCGGAGCAGGTAGAGGTCATACTGACCCTCGCGATCCGAGGCAAAAATCAAGGTACTATCGCTCAGCCACTTGACGTCGCGATCGCGGTAGGGATGCTTACTCACGTTTACCGCGCGGCTCTGGGCCTGGTGGCTCATCAGCAGCAGGACGTCGCCGCCCTGGCCGGTCGCCTGGGCCTCGGGCTGGCGCTGCTCTGCTTCCTCG
>CAYVAP010000476.1:0-4472 GCA_964449365.1 uncultured Bacteroidia bacterium | reverse complement strand
GCCCATCGCCGATAAGTAGGTGATGAAGAAGAAGTTGAGGCCCACGTTGAAGAGCGCCCCGCTCATCAGCAGTGAAAATTGCAGGCGTGGCTTGCCGATGCTGTCCATGATGGTGCCAAACTGCCGGGTGAAGGGTAGCAACAGGGCGTAGCCCATCACCACTTGCAGCAGCAGCTTGGCGTCGAGGTAGCGGATGCCCGCGATGAACTCCAGCACCCAACCCGGAAACAGCACCACAAACAGCACCCCGGGCACCACCATGGCCAGGATCACGCCCACGGAGCGTTCGTAGAGCTGACGGGCGGCAGAAAGGCCCTCGGACTCGACTTTACGGGCGTTTTGTGGCAGCACGATGGCCGCGATAGACTGGATCGGTACTTCCACGAGGTGAGCCACCCGCATCACGGTGCTGTAGCTGGCCACGCCCACAGGCGAGACGATGATGCCCAGCATGAACTGGTCGACGGTGCGAATGAGGGTGATGCCTAGATTGGTGCCCACCACGAACTTGCCAAACTCGATCAGCCTGCGCATCCAGGCGAAGCTGACATGCCATTCGAAGCGGGCGTAGCGCCAACCCGTGATCATCGCTACCAATGCTCCCAATAAGGCCGCTCCGGCTTGCCCCCAGACCAAGGCATGCAGGCCCAGTGTCTTGCCACCGCCAAAGTAGCTCCAGGCCACGAAGGCAAAGAAGCTGCCGTGCCGCAGGAAGGTGGCCAGAAACATGCCCCGGAACTGTAGATTGGCCTGCTGAATGAAGGCATACTGGAAGAAAAAGGTCAGAAACAGGGTGGTAGACAGGTAAATGTGCAGCAGCTCATCCAGCGGGGCTAGCCCCCAGATGCTGACTACGGCCCAGCCAAAAAGGACCATCAGCAGGCCGCTGAGCAGGGTGTAAAGCAGGCTCAGACCCATAGAGGCGCTGTTGATAGCGCGTTGTTCTTCGGCAGAGGTATGCACCGAGAGAAAACGCACCAGGGCATTTTGGATGAAGCCCACCCGCATCATCTCCACGAAGGTGGCCACGGTGAGGTAGAGCGACCAGAGGCCAAAGTCCTCCTTGCTCAACCCGCGCACGATCATGAAAAAGCTCAGAAAGCGAAAAACCTGGAGCGAACCTCGCTCCAGGAAGGTAAAAAAACCAGATTTGAACCAATATGACTTCAGATCGAATTTCATGCATCAGCCATGCCCACCTGCGGTACACCAGCCGCATAGGGTGCGTAATAACCATTTCCAGTCGGTGCCAAGCCCCGGATTTTGGGCATAAGCAACTTCGAGGTCGCGTTCTTGATCGAGGCTCAGGGCTTGTCCTCGCAGGTGGGCTACCATCCACGGCCCTGTCAATCCCGCCGGCGCCAGAAATCGTCCCGCCCATTGATCAGTGGTCAAGGTCTGGGCTTCATCGAGCTCAAGTGGACGATTGCCTACCAATGAAAGATCGCCGCGCAGGACGTTCCAGAGACAGGGTATATGCCGCCACCAAGCACCATGAGGCTGATCTCCTCCCCGAAAAGTCAGGCAATCAATCAATTGATATCCTCTGCCCACGCGGGGCAATTTAACAAAAACTGGGCCTCTTGACCCAATACGAAGCCAGAAAATATAAAAAATCAGCAAGGGAGCCAATAGCAGCAATAGAATTCCACTCACCAGAATATCCATGACACGCTTGAGGGGGGATATCCGTTGACAGGGTTGCGGGGGGATATTTCCGCTCATCTCGTTGAGCTGAGGCTTGTAGCGCTTCAAAAAGCTGATGCGCTGCTCCAAACTATGCGTGGCTACCTTTGGCTCGAAGCAATCATCGATACCAACGGCCTGAGCCGCAGCCCGCTCTGGCCACTCAGTGGCATCCCCTACCACGAAAAAGGGCAGGTCTCGCAGCTCTGGATCGCCTTGGATCAGCTTGCGCCAGCCGATAGCGCTGCCATCGCGTAGCTGTGGAGCACAAAGAATCGCCGAGGGAGACTGCCCTTGCTGATGCAAGTGATAGAGCAAGCAATGAGCCGCGAAAATACCCTCGCAGTGATGATCATCTGGCGCGCCACTGGGTACTCCGACTCGCAATAGCGGGCCAATTGGCTCGCTCAAATAGGATAGGTGTAGCAGTTCATCAAAAGGTCGGCGGGCAGAAGGTCGGGTAGGATGGATGGGAGCAGGCGGTAGGGACATAGAGGGGGAGCAGATAGGTAGAACGGGAGGTGGAAAGTAAGGGGAGTAGGGGAAATAGGAAGAATAAGGGGAACAGAAAGAGCAGGGGGATTGCTTGGCTATTTCGAATGTCGAATTTCAAAGGCCGCATCTCTCCCACTCTGAATGGCGTGATGCAGTTGGCCAGGATGAAAGGGCTTGAGCAGATAAACATTGGCTCCGGCGGCCAGACAAGCCTCGTGGATTTTGAGATTTTCGTGGCCCGAGAGCATGATCACGGGTAAGTCGTGGTACCAGCCACTCGCCCGCAGTTGATGCAGCAGGGCGTAGCCATTGACCTCGGGCATCTCCAAGTCGAGCAACACAGCCGCAGGCAGCGGGTTGGCACTGAGCCAGGCTATCGCCTCCAACCCATCGCTGCATACTGCCACCTCGTATTGCTTGCGCAACACGAAGGAAAGCAGGCTGCGAAGATTGTCATCATCATCGACGATCAGCAACGTGGGCTTGAGAGAGGCCATAGCAATATCTTGTTCAGCTTGGATATTTCAAATATCAACAAACCAAAGATATCAAACTATCTCCTCGCCCTTTTCACGTAGATCGTCAATGCTGACATTCGCCGGTTGAATGGATTGGATTGGTTGGAAAATGGTTGATCCCAAGCCTGATCCCCAATTGGTCATGGGCGGAAGGGGCGCCCCGCCTGTCCATCATACAAGGCAAGGGCTTGCCACTCGGCCAGGGTCAACCACAGGCGCTCCAACGTACGCAGGTAGTCGACCTGGGCCTGGGCCTCATCCTGACGGGCCAGGTAAAGGTCTGTCAAGGCCAGGCCTCCGCTGCGATGCCGCTGGTAGCTGATGCGATAGCGACGCTGCGCCGCCGAACACACCCGCTCGGCCAGGCTCAGTTGCGCTTGCAACTGTCGTACCCGCCGCCACTGAAACCGCAGGTCTTGCTCGTACTGCTGCCGCTGTTGCCGCCCGTCCAGTTGCGTGCTGCGCTGCCGTGCTGCCGCTGCGCCCACCGCCGCTCGTCCGCGCCCCCATGACAGCAGCGGCACCTGCATGCTCAGGCTCACCGCCTGCTGGTCTTCTAGGTTGCGATAGGCTTCCCCGATCTGCTGGCCAGTCTGGTTGAGGCCAAACGAAGCGGTCAGCTCTGCCTGGAATCGCCCCTTGGCTTTGGCCTCCTGTACGGCCCGCTCGGCCTGCAGGCGCTTCAGTTGTGCGTCGATGGCCTGCTCGCTCTGCGCCCAAGCCTGCGGCAGCCACGCTTCCGCCCCCTCAGCCAGGCGGGGTGCAGCCGGGATGGGCAAGCGCGCCAGGCTGTCAGGGGCTTGCCCCAACCACAGGGCTAGGTCGGCGCGCGCCTGAGCCTCGGTCAAGGCCCACTCGCCGCTATCGGCCCGCGCCTGCCAGCGGGCCAGCTCACTTTGCAGGCGCTCGGCTTCGCTGATGCGGCCTAGGGCCTGGCGCTGTTGGGCCAAGCGATACACGCTGTCCAGCCGCGGCAAATCGGCCTGCAAGCGCCGCAGTTGCTCTTGGGCCAACAAAGCCGCAAAAAACAGGCGAGTGGCTTCCACCACCGCTGTTTCGCGCTGGCGTAGCCCCTCCCGCTCCGCCAGGGTCAGCTCCAGGCTTGCCGCTGCGCGGTCCCATTTCACCGCGTTGACCTGAAACAACGGCTGCCGCAAGCGCAGGCCCAGCGGGACCGACTGCCAGGACGTGAAGCTGTTGGGCCCAAAAGAATTGAAGTTGGTGAGGGCAGAAAACAGGGTAATCTCACCGCCAGAAAAAGGCAGCACCTGCCGCATTGACAGGTTGGCGCTGGAAAAGGTCTGGTTTTGCGTACGAAACGAGGTGCTGCCGTCGTCTTGCAGCACCCCGTTGATGCTGCGGGTAAAGCCCGGCACACTGGCCCCTAGTTGGAGTTGTGGGCGCAGCCCCGCCTGAAACACCTGATACTGGGCCTGCGCGGCCTGCTCCGTCAAGTCGGCCTGCTGCGCGGCTGGACTTTCGCCCCGCGCCTGCGCCTGTACCGCCGCCAGGGTCAGGCGCGATTGACCCCACAGCCAGCAGGGCAGGGCAAGGAGGAAAAGACAGCTCGCCCGCATGATCTGGGTAGGAAGAATTTCCATAGGGGGAATAAGGGAAATAAGGGAAATAGGGGCAATAAGGGTATAGAGGAATACTCTCGATGAGGTGCTCAAACTCCCAACTCACCTATATGAACGGTCAGGGGTATAAGGGAATAAGGTATAAGTAGGCTGTGCAGAATCCCAGGGTTTTTGAAAAAAAAACTACGCTACC
>CAYVAP010000475.1:0-4482 GCA_964449365.1 uncultured Bacteroidia bacterium | reverse complement strand
CTCTCAACCTCTCGAACTCTCAACCTCCTATTCTCAAGCGAAGAAGGCCAACTTATTTTTTGAGCGTTACTAAATTCAAAAGCCAGATGCTGTTTTCCCGCTGCGAAGTGTGGGGGAGGGTCTCCTCCGCGCGAGTCGCTTCGGCGATAAAGCAGAGCAACACCGATCGACAAGCCCGAAAGAACACATGCCGTCCTTCGCTGCGATGAATGACCGGAAGCCCCCATTTGCCCTAGTGCTCTGTCAACTCCCGAATGATGGGTGATCGCTGCATCTGTTGACGCATCTCGGCGTTGAAAGCTCGTCGGCGGGGCCCTCCATCCCACCGTCTCGCGATTTGGCCCGCCAAACTCGGATTTTTCGCCTTGATCTGCGAAAAAATCTGCGACCGCTTACCCATCATTTTCAACTTGACAAAGCACTAGTAAAAGGCCTCCGTTGCGTCGAGATCCTGTCCATAGAGGCAGGACTTTTTGATTTGAGAAAATAGGGGCATAGGCATAAGCAGATTGCCGACGGGATCAGAAAAGGCTCATCTGGGAGCCATCCTCCGGCGGAATACCTGGCGTGGCAAGTGTCTGCTCCAATTGAGCATTGAGCCCTTGGATCAGGTGGCTGCCATACTGCACGGCCTGCACGTCTCCCGGCTGATGCGCAAAGAGGTATACTCGCTCCAAGCCTTTGCTCTGCCAAGCTTGCAACCGTTCCAGCCAGGCCTGAGCCCGCGATAGGTCGCTGGGGTGCAGGCCATTGCCCACCAGCCGGATCATCACCGTGGGCGTGGTGAGGCTTTGATGCAGCACATCCCGCCGCCCGGCCACATCCGTGATCACCGCAGCCACACCATGGACAGCCAACAACTCACTCAGCGCTGGCAACAATTGCTGCGCCGTAAACCACTCGGGATGGCGAAACTCGATCGCCAATGGTAACTCCTGAGGCCACTGTGGCAAAAAAGCCCTCAGTTGAGGTAGTAGCGACGGACCAAATGAATCGTGCAACTGCAAGAAGCTATGTCCCAGCCGATCCTCAAAGCCCGCAATGGCTTCGGTAAACCGAAGCAACTCCTCCCTGCAGTCGAGCAGCTTGCGGTAGTGTGAGATTACTTGAGGCACCTTGGGGCAGAACAAAAAGCCCGGCTGACTGGCTTCATACCACTGCCTCACCAGGTCGGGCGAGGGGCTGCGGTAGTGCGTCGAGTTGAGCTCGATAGAATTGAAGGATCGAGCATAATAGCCCAAGTACTCCGCAGGCTTGGTACCCTTGGGGTAGATCTCGCCGATCCAATCTTTGCTGCCCCAGCGTGGTAGCCCCACGTAGGCCTGCAGGCGCGGAGCGGGCTGGCCACTTAGCCCCCGCAGGTCGGCGTAGCCGAGGTCCGGTAAGGAAAAGTCGACCCCTTCGATGCTCGCTAGCTTGCCAAACTTCATGGGGTAATGTTGCGCAAAAAATTTTCCCCGGTCAAGGCCCAAGCCCAAACCCCAAAAAAGCTCGACAAACCGGGCTGAAGGTCTCACCAAAAACTACGGTTGATGGATGCTGCAAAAGCGGGTTATCCACTTCCCTTGAAAAACGACTGTATCGAAAAAAGAGCTTGATCCGGTAGACACATGAGGCGTCTCAACCGTAACACGACCCCAGTCAGAGCAACCCTACCTTTTTTTGACGCTATCAAAACCAACACATTTTAGTATATTTACCTCCAATGCTACTCATTTTTCTTCTTTCAAGGCAGGGCGGTGGGTTTCCTGCTCCTTGATGGCGGAATGGGCCATAGCTATCCCTTTGCGCTTTCCCGGATCATTTTCCTTTGCTTTTTTATTTCTCAAACAATAATCCCTTGGAATCGCACGAATTCAATTCCCTGTTTAACCAGTATTACACCCAGATCCGCAACTTCCTCTATTACAAGTCAGGGAACATGGAGCTGGCCGAAGATCTGACCCAGGATGCGTTCATGATTTTATGGACCAAACGGGAGAACATTGACCCCGAGAAGGTCAAGAGTTACTTATTCACCATCGCCAACAATCTTTTTCTCAACAATGTCAAACACCAGAAGGTAGTTTTGAAGTTCAATCAACAGCCAGTCAATACGGCTTCGATGGAGACGCCCCAATACCTGATGGAAGAAGATGAGTTTCGCGACAGCCTAGAGCGGGCCATCTCATCGCTGCCCGAAAAAAACCGGGTGGTCTTCCTGATGAACCGCATCGACAAGCTGACCTACCGGGAGATCGCAGACCGCCTCGAATTGAGTGTCAAAGCGGTAGAAAAACGCATGACCAAAGCGCTGCAAAAGCTGCGCGAAATCCATCTCCGGATTTAGGCCAGCTTTTTTCTTCTTCGCTGAAAGCGAAGAGGGTAGGGTTTTGAGTAGGCTGGTTGTCTTAGGGATGAACCAGGAAAAGATAGCGTATCTGTATGAACAACAAATGGCCCACCGATGAGTTCCTTGCTCGCTGGCTCAACCGAGAAGCAGAAGCGGAGGAATGGCAGGGCTGGGACGACCAAGACTCGCTCGACGATTTAAAAAGGATCGTACAAACCGCCGAGAATTTCGAGGTACCAGCTCGAAAAACCCAGGTCCAAGCTTGGGAAGAATTGCAAGCGCGTATAGCCATGCAGGACCAGACCGTCAGTGGTCCCATTACTACTGCGCCCATCAGGCCGCTGTATCAGCGGCAGTGGACTTGGATGGCGGCGGCGGCTATCGCGATGCTGATACTCACAGTATGGTGGAATCGCCCCCAGCGCGTGATCACCGCCGAGCATGAAACCCAAATCGTATCGTTAGAAGACGGTACTGTCATTCGGGTCAATGGCGGCAGCAAACTGACCTACGACGAAGCCCGATGGGAAGAAAATCGACAGCTCTCTCTCAATGGCGAAGCCTTTTTTGAGGTAGCGCCCGGCGATTCCTTTCGGGTGCTCACCGAGCGAGGCATCATCACGGTGCTAGGCACGGAGTTCAACGTATTTGCCCGGGGCGAAGCCCTGATGGTAGCATGCTACGAAGGAAAAGTGGCGGTCGAATGGGAAGGACTATCACAACCCAAGCTGCTAACCCCAGGGAAAATTCTGGAAAAAAGTGGAGCGAATTCCCCGATTATCCGTAAATTAAACGGCATAAGTAAGCCCGGATGGCTTGATGGTAGGTATTACTTTGAGCAAGCTCCTCTAAATGAAGTGATTAAAGAGATATCTCGCCGCTATGGAGTCGCCTTTGAGCTCGATCCAGCGGTAGATACCGAAGAATCATTCACTGGTGTGTTCTATTACCAGCCAAACCAAGCTGTAGATGGGCAACTTGACCAGGCGTTGAACATGGTAATTGGTACCATGGGATATCAGCACCGCGTAGAGGGAAACGTCGTACACGTCTTTCCTTAAGTCGCCAAGGCGCCGGTCATCATCTGTGAAGATGCCATTATGACCTCCCTTCGACCGCTTATATGTTTTCTACTCTGGTCGTGCGTATCAGCTCCCTTGTTGGCTCAGGTCAACGATACGAAGCTGATACGCATTTCTCTGGATTCAGCGCTGAATTACATCGAGAATACCTTCGACGTCGGCGTCAACCGTAGCGGGCAATGGAGGCAGGACAGCGTAACTACCGAATTCCTGGAAGCAATCTCGCCCGAAGTGGCCCTGCGCACTTTGCTATTTGGCACCGGTCTCACTTACCAAACGTTTTATGCTCCTCCCGGTGAAAAAACCATTTTTTCCATTCGCGGGGGAAAGAAGCATACCGATCGGCAGGGAGGTCATGTCAGAAATCATGCCGGAGAGCCAATCGAAGGAGTATCGGTTGGCTCCTTGCTTACGGGGGCTCAAACCCAAACCGACGCAGAGGGTTACTTCGAAATTCCCAGTTTATCAGGAGATACCCTGACGTTTTGGTACCAGTCATATCAGTCGACTTATAGCGTTCCGGTGGTCGATCCGAAGACTGAGATCAAAGTGAGAATGGCGGCTACCTTGGGCAGTAGTGCCTCGATCGATGGCCTACCTCATCTGCAAGCGCAGACCTCTACCGCCACCCGTGCGGTGAGCCTCAGCACCCAACGGCTGACCTTGAGCGTAAAGGCCGGGGGGCGAAGCTTTCGGATCGATCACATCGCAGATTTACCAGCCATCTCCGCCCTAGGCGAAGAAGACGCCCTGCGGGCTATGGAGAGTCTACCCGGGGTCGCAATGACGGGTGAATCAGTGGGAAATGTCAATATCCGAGGGGGAGAAGGCGATCAAAACCTGCTGCTTTACGATGGCATTCCCATCTACTTTTCGCAGCACATGTTTGGCACGGTAGGGCTGTTCAATCACAAGGCGATCAGTCAGGTAGATGCCCAGCCAGGTAATTTCAGTGCGCGCTATGGTCGGCGCGTCTCCGGCGTGATCGAGGCTCAGGGACGCCCCGGCGATCCGCTCGAATCGACGCCGGGCTTTGTGTATGGGGCCAATCTGCTGAGCATGTCCATG
>CAYVAP010000474.1:0-4484 GCA_964449365.1 uncultured Bacteroidia bacterium | reverse complement strand
CCTGACCACCTTATACCCTTATTCCCCTATACCCCTGACCGTTCATATAGGTGAGTAAGTATAGCCGCTGGGCGCGGCCACTGAGTGAGCCAAGAGGAACGGAAGGTACATGCTGTGCCTGACCACCTTATACCCTTATTCCCCTATACCCCTGACCGTTCATATAGGTGAGCGCTGGTGAGGCACTCTGTGCCGAAACCGCTCACACACAAGTAATTTATGGCAATGTTACGTCTAGGTTAATCCATACTTTGGCTCGCGGACATGGTTGTTTTTATGCAAGGGGGAAACTAGCTTGCATCCGTCCTGTATTTTACCACCACTACCCTTCCTCATGGATGCACCTTTGATCATTGCGCTCCTCGGCTTTGCCCTGGCGTCCTATGCCGTTGTGGGCAACGACGTGATCCAGACCCTAGGCACTTTCCTCACTTCGAATGAAGACCGACCTTGGTGGGTCTTGTGGCTCTACGCTGGCAGTCTGATGACCCTTACCCTTGTGATTGGATATTTGGGCCTGGGGGAGTGGCTAGGCGGAGAAGATGTCAATGACATTGCCTTTGACCGCCTGGACAAAATCGTATCCTCTGATACCTATCCACGCCCCCTCACTTGGGAGTACCTGCTCCCGCCCGCCGTGCTGCTGATCATCACCCGCCTGGGCATTCCGGTGAGTACCACTTTCTTGGTTCTATCCTTTTTCTCCTTCAAGAGCCTGCCCGACATGCTCACCAAGTCGCTGTCGGGCTATGCAGTAGCCTTTGTGCTGGGGCTGCTGGTCATGCTGGCGGTGAGCCAGACGGTAGAAAAGGTCTTCCAAAATCGCCCTTTCCACTCCGACGATACCCTCTGGACCAACAAAAACCTCTGGACCGTCATGCAATGGCTCTTCACAGGTTTCCTCTGGATGCAGTGGCTCACCCAAGACCTGGCCAACATCTACGTCTACTTTGGCAACACTGAAGAACTTGACTTGGGCACCTTTTTGTTTTCGGTCGTGGTGCTGGTCGGCCTGCTCGGCTATATCTTTTATCAAAAAGGGGGAGCGATTCAGGAGATTGTACGCGAAAAAACCAACACCTCCGACATTCGCTCGGCTACCATCATCGACTTCATGTACGGCTTGGTGCTGGTATTTTTCAAAATGGACCTCTTAGGGGTAGGACTCAGCAAGATCCCGATGAGTACCACGTGGGTCTTCCTAGGCATCCTGGCGGGCCGCGAATTTGGCCTGCGCCTGCGACTCGGGCCCAAGCCCGACCGCGCCCTGAGCCGTATGCTTTTTTCGGATTTGGGTAAGGCCGCCCTAGGGCTGATCGTGAGCATCGTGCTGGTGATTATCCTCAAGATGATTCAGGGCCGCTCTATGCTCGAACTGATCGAAGTATAAGCGAACTGGGAAGACCATCCCAAACGCTAAGTAGCGCTCAAAGAATAAGTTGGCCTTCTTCGCTTGAAAATGGGAGGTCGAGAGGTCGAGAGATTGAGAGATTGGGAGTAGGAGACTGTACGTCCCCAAGTCTCAGGATCTCACTATCTCAAGATCTCAAAATCTCACTATCCCTCCTTGATCTGAAACAGAATCTCTAACCGAATTCGGGAAGTTATGCTTTTCACGTTACTATACTACGTGGCGTAAGGATTGTAGAGTTGTACGACACTATAACTTATTGATAACAAGGCCATTCAATAAATCAATAAATCAATAAATCAACCACTCTACCATTCACCCACTTTGAAGTATAAACCGACACTCATGCCCCTTCTGGCCAGTTTTTCAAGAGCCGCGTCAGATCCTCGGGTGTATCGATGGCCAGGGCTTCTTGTTCCGTGATCGCTACCTGCATGCGGTAGCCATGAGCCAGCCAGCGTAGTTGCTCCAGCGACTCCGCTGCTTCTGAGGCACTGGGAGAAAGGGTAGGGTAGCGCAACAACACGTCGCGCCGATAGCCATAGAGGCCAATGTGTTGGTAGTAGGGGGTGTGGGTCAGCCAATCGCTCAGGTCTTTTCTGTCGCGGCAGTAGGGAATGGCCTGACGGCTAAAGTACAGCGCCTGGCCTTGCGCCCCTAGCACCACCTTCACCACGTTGGGGTTGCTCAGCCGGGCCACTTCGTGAATCGGCGTGGCCAAGGTGGCCAACTCCGCTTCAGGTTGAGTCAGTACCTCCGCGAGTAGGTCCAACTGCTCGATGTGCAGCAGCGGCTCATTCCCCTGGATGTTGATCAAATGAGTGGCCTCGGGATATCGCGGAGCCACCTCGGTGAGGCGCTCTGTGCCGGAGCCATGCTCGGTACGGGTCATCTCGACTTTCCCGCCAAAGCGAAGGACGGCTTCTGCAACGCGGGTATCATCCGTGGCCACCACGATCTGGGCGAGCCCCTGAGCTTGAGAAGCTCGCTCGTACACCCGCTGCACCATGCTTTTGCCGCGAATATCGACCAAGGGTTTACCGGGAAAACGGCTAGAGGCGTAGCGGGCGGGAATAACGCCCAAGACATGATGAGGCATAGCAAGAGACATTGAGCAGAAAATAGCGTAATCCGAAGTTACTCCGCTCGACTCAACTTTTCGATGTCGGACTGGATTTCTTGGCGCACCGCCGTGAGATCTCTCACCACGGCCTGCATCCGCTCGCGGGAGATGGCTTGGCCCGCTTCTGCGTCGCGCTCGATTTGTTTGAGGCGATGGACCAGCTCTTGCAGCCCCAGGTGGCGACAAGGCGGCACCAACTTGTGAGCACTCATGCCTACTTGGGTCCAGTCCTGTCGGGAGGCTGCCTCGCGGAGTGTTTGGAGGGCGTCTTCGCTGCGCTCGACGAAGAGCGTCAGCATGCGTTTGACGAAGCGCTCGTCGTCGTGAGCCAGGCGGTACATGGCTTTTAGCGAATAGCTACTTGGTCGAGTGGGCTCGGCCTCGCTTGCGCGGTCGCAGGGCGGCTCTTTGGATGGCAGGCGGGTGACTTCGGGCAGATCGAGCAGCCTCAGTAGGGTGCTCAGCAGCTCGGCTTCGCGGAAAGGCTTGAGCAGATGGCCGTCCATCCCTATCTTGCGCGCTTCGCGCAGGCGGGCGGGGGTAGCGGTGGCCGTCATGGCCAAAATGGGCAACGAGAGGCCCAGCCGCTGACGAATGTGCTGGGTGGCTTCGATGCCACTCATGTTGGGCATGTGCAGGTCCATCAGCACCAGATCAAAGCGCTGATGGTCCTCCAGGTGCTTCAGGGCAGCCCGACCATCGTCAGCCGTGACTACGTCTAGGTGCCATTTGTCCAAAATGAACTGCGCCAGCTCGCGGTTGTAGATCTCATCGTCGACCAGCAGTACGCGCTTGCCGCGCAGCGGGGTGGGATCGAGTTGCGCGCCTTCGTCGCCGGGCATCAACTCGGCCTTGGTGCCGATGAGCAGAGGTAGGTAAAGGTGGACGGTGGTACCATGGCCCACTTCACTTTCCAGGCTGATGCGCCCCTCCATCAATTCGGTCAGGCGCTTGGTGATGGCCAGCCCCAGGCCCGTGCCACCGTAGCGACGGGCCGTATGGCTTTCGGCCTGGATGAATTTGGAAAAGATATCATCACGCTTCTCAGGCGGAATGCCGATGCCAGTATCTCTGACCCACAGGTGTAGGTAGGCGGTTTTTCCATCAGCAGAGCGCTCTTCTTGTTCGAAGCAGAGGGTCACTTCCCCCGACTCGGTGAATTTCAGGGCATTGCTGACCAGGTTGTAGAGCATCTGCTTGAGGCGCAGCGAGTCGCCTATCAGAATCTCTGGCAAAGCCGAGTCCACTTCACAGCGCAGGTCCAGGCCCTTGTGTTTTGCTTGATGGTCAAACCCCGTTTTTACATCCTCCACCAGATCCTGGGTGCGAAAGCCCTGCTGATCGAGGCGGAAGTTGCCCGAGTCTAGCTTGGAGATATCCAGGATATCGTTGATGAGGGCCAGAAGGTACTGCGCCGAGTTGCGCAGTGGGGCGAGCAGGCGCTGTTGCAGGGGGGTGAGGGCGGTTTGAGCCAATTGCTCCGAGAAGCCGATCACGGCATTCATGGGGGTACGGATCTCGTGGCTCATGTTGGCCAGAAACTCTTCCTTGGCCTGTGCCAGGTGCTCGGCCCGGGCTTTTTCCTCTTCCAACTCCTCTTGTAGGCGTCGATTGCGATCCAGCGTATTGACGATGTAAGCCAGAAAGAGCAGCCCCATCAGAACCGTAGCGATGGAAAAGACAATGAAAAATTCCTGGTTGACCAGGAAACTCTGACGGATGTCTTTGACCTCTTTACCGGATAAGTTTCGAAACGCATTTACCAAGTCCTCCACGGCCTGGTTGATATACTCGCTCAGCTTCGTCCCCTCCTTCACCAAGGGTCGCAGGTCGGCCTCTTGCCCTTGTAGGTAGCCTTGGAGGCTCAGTAATGCCTCGCGGCTGAGGGTGATCGAATCGGTGAGCGAATCGACCTGAATCTCCGGCAGCTCCATCGGAAAAATGACGTCG
>CAYVAP010000473.1:0-4499 GCA_964449365.1 uncultured Bacteroidia bacterium | reverse complement strand
CCAAGGTTTGTTCTTGCACTTTAGCCAGCATTGCGATCTATTGCTTGGATCATATTTGGGCCTCATGGTTTAATGGCAAGCGGAAAAAAATCGTAGCCGATCACCGAACTTTTCGCCCCTGGCGTTGCGAGTGGCCGCCCTGCCGTGTAGTTTACCCTTCACAAAGATTGTCGCATGCAACAAGAACTCCTCGGCCACCTGCCCAATGGCAGCGCCATTCACGCCTACACGCTCACCAATGCTCGGGGCATGCAAGCCCGCATCTCTGACTATGGCGGCACCTTGCTGTCGCTGAGGGTGCCTGATCGACACGGTCGACTCACCGACGTGGTGCTAGGCTTCGACGATCCCATGGCCTACCTGGGCGATCACCCCAAATTTGGGACCCTGATCGGGCGCTATGGCAATCGCATCGCTCAGGGGCGATTTGCCCTCGATGGCCAAACCTACCAACTGGCCTGCACCGATGGGCCACATCACCTGCATGGTGGGATGGAGGGCTTCGACCGCAAGCTGTGGACGGCAGAAACCATCTCCACGCCTCGGGGAGAAAGCCTGCAACTCCGCTACCTGAGCCCCGACGGCGAGGAAGGCTATCCTGGTAATTTACACGTATCGGTACGCTTTACCCTGACTGAAAGCAATGCCCTACGCATTGCCTACCAAGCGACCACCGATCAGGCGACGGTGGTCAACCTCACGCACCACAGCTACTTCAACCTCAGCGGCGCGGGCGACGTGCGCAAGCATGAGCTGCAAATCAAAGCAGGCTACTATCACCCCGTCGACAAAACGGGGCTCCCCACGGGTGAAATCACCTCAGTGGTGGATACGGTCTTCGATTTTCGCGAAAGCCGCGCCCTGGGTACGGGTCTCGACAGCGACGATGCCCAGATCAAGCTACGCCAAGGCTACGATCACAATTTCGTGCTCTCGCACGGCGATGAGCCCCTGGCCGAAGCGATCGCCCTGGTGCGGGATCCACGTAGTGGGCGACAGATGGAGGTATTCACCACCCAGCCAGGCCTGCAGCTCTACACCGCCAATTTCCTGAGCGATACCCCCGGCAAAGGCGGAGAGATCTATCAACCTTATGCGGCCCTTTGCCTCGAAACCCAGCACTATCCCGACGCGCCCAACCAGCCCGAGGCGCCCAGCACGGTGCTACGCCCGGGCGAAACCTATCAGCACGCGGTGGTCTATCGTTTTAGCCATTGGTGAGCAGAAGAAGGGAACCTTCTCACCTATGTGAACGGGGTATAGGGGCCATAAGGGTTTCGCACCTCGCCAGCCCCTCGTATTGGCACATTCAGTGGCCGCGGCGAGCGGCCAATTCTACCACGAACCTTCTTCATCGGGTAAATCCTGTCACAAAACCAAGTGCTGCCAAGCCACGGATACCCTGCGTACGGCGAGATCGCTTCCGCTCAGGGTAAGATGTAACCAATTGGACCGCTTTCGATGACTTTTTCGGGTGAGGAATCGTACCTTGCCCCGAAACGATTAAGTATACATGTCGGTAACCACCACTTCCTTGCTAGAATCTTTGGTTTCGATCGCGCGCGAAGCCGGCGAAGCCATCCTGGCCATCTATCATGACGAGACCCGCTTCGAGCAGGTAGACATGAAGGCGGACGATTCGCCGCTGACCCTGGCTGATCAAGCTGCCCATCAATTGATCATGCAGCGCTTGCAGGCTTTGACGCCCGATACCCCCATCTTGTCAGAAGAGGGAAAGGCCATCCCCTACGCAGAACGCAGCCAGTGGCATGAGTTCTGGCTGGTCGATCCGCTCGACGGTACCAAAGAATTTATCAAGCGCAACGGTGAATTCACGGTCAACATCGCGCTGGTTGCAGGCTCAAAGGTCATCATGGGCTGCGTACACGTGCCCGTGCCGGGCGTTACCTACTACGCTGCGCACGGCGAGGGGGCTTTCGTCAAGCGTGGCGATGAAGCCGCCGAAAAGATCGAAGCTTCCCCCTTCAGCCTGCAAGACCAAGGGCTGCGCCTGGTCTGCTCTCGCTCGCACATGAGCCCCGAGGTAGAAGCCTACGTGCAACAATTTGATGCGCCCGAAACCGTCTCCATGGGTAGCTCTCTCAAATTGGTGCTCATCGCCGAGGGAAAAGCCGATATCTATCCCCGCCTGGGCCCCACTATGGAGTGGGATACCGCGGCGGCTCACATCATCGTAGAAGAAGCCGGCGGCATGGTCCTCAACCACGAGACCCATACCCCGCTGCAATACAACAAAGAAAATTTACTCAACCCATACTTCATCGTATTTGGGCAAAAGCAGGACTGAGACAGTCCCACCGCTCCAATTGGTCGACGCCAGATCTCCGCGCCAGGAGGTCTGGCGTTTGGTTTTTCCTTGGGTGGTAAATAAATGGTTCTTTACTTTGGCTCCCATATGCCTTGCCAATGAAACCATTATCCTTGCTGATGATGCTTGGCCTTGCGGCCTGCACCTCTCAGCCCAACCCCTCAACCTCTTCTGCTGTGCCATACCCCCCCACCCGCCAAGCTCCGGTGGTCGACACCTTTTTTGGCACCCCGGTGCCCGATCCCTACCGCTGGCTCGAAGACGACCGCGCCCCTGAAGTGGAAGCCTGGGTCGAAGCCCAAAACGAAGTTACCCAGGCTTATCTTAGCCAGATCCACTTTCGCCCCCAACTGGAGCAGCGCCTAGGCCAGTTGCTCGACTATCCCAAGGTCTCTTCCCCCCGTAAGGTGGGCGACTACTACTTCTTTTACAAAAACGAGGGCCTGCAAAACCAGGCGGTCATTTATTACCAACAAGGCCTGGACGGCGAGCCGGAGGTCTTCATCGACCCCAATACCCTCTCGGAAGACGGCACCGTGGCCATCAACCTACTGGGAGCCAGCCAGGATGAGCGCTATATCGCCTATTCGCGTAGCGAAGCCGGCTCTGACTGGCAGACCATTCACATCGTAGAAATAGCCACCCAGAAGCAGCTAGACGACGTGATCGAATGGGTCAAATTTTCTGGCACCGCCTGGTATCAGGA
Organism: uncultured Bacteroidia bacterium; assembly: GCA_964449365.1. Lineage (GTDB taxonomy): Bacteria > Bacteroidota > Bacteroidia > J057 > J057 > CAYVAP01. The sequence goes on along the minus strand of CAYVAP010000473.1, from coordinate 1,464 downwards.
TGGCTTTTTTTACAGCGGCTATCCTGCCCCAGAGGCGGGCAAAGAGTACAGCGCCAGCACCGAAAACCAGTCGGTGTACTATCACAAATTGGGCACTGACCCCAAAGAGGACAAGCTCATCTACGCCGATCCGGCGCATCCCAACCGCTACCACAACCTGGGCCTGACCGAAGACAAAGCCTACATGATCCTCTATGCCCGCACGGGTACCGATGGCTTTGAAACTTACTACAAACCCACTGCCATCGCCGAGGGTGATTTTCGGCCCCTCTACACCGACTTTGACCACAAAAACATGGTCATCGACCATCACGATGGGCACTTCCTGGTGATGACCGACGTAGATGCACCCAACTATCGCCTGGTCAAAGTGCCCGTGGATGATCCATCTGTGGCCAACTGGCGCGACGTGATCCCCGAAAGCAAGGCGGTATTGGAAGGCGTGACCACGGTGGGGGGCAAGCTCTTCGCAGAATATCTGGAGCAGGCCACCTCGCGCATCTATCAGTATGATTACAACGGTTTCAACCGCAAAGCTCTGCCCTTGCCCGGCCTGGGCAGCGCAGGAGTCGCCGGGGGTAAGCGCGACCACGAGCAGTTGTTTTACAGCTTCAGCTCCTACACCACGCCGCCCTCAATCTACCGCTACGATATCGCCACGGGCGAATCGAAGCTCTTCTTTCAGCCCAAGCTGAGCTTCGACCCCAACCAGTTCGAGGCCAGGCAGGTTTTTTACCAAAGCAAGGACGGCAACAAGGTGAGCATGTTCATCGTGCACCAAAAAGGGCTGGCACTAGATGGGCAGCGCCCCACCTATCTCTACGGCTACGGCGGTTTCAACATCTCCCTTACGCCGGGCTTTTCGGCCTCTACTATTGCGCTGCTCGAAAATGGGGGCGTCTTTGCCGTGCCCAACCTGCGGGGGGGCGGCGAGTACGGCGAAGCCTGGCATCAGGCGGGGATGCTCACCCAAAAGCAGAATGTCTTTGACGACTTTATCGCGGCGACAGAATACCTGATCGCCAACGGCTACACCAGCTCCGAGCGGCTAGCCATCGCGGGTGGCTCCAACGGCGGCCTGCTGGTAGGAGCTTGTATGACGCAGCGCCCCGAGCTGTATCGGGTGGCTTTTCCCGCCGTGGGCGTGATGGACATGCTGCGCTACCATCGCTTTACGGTGGGCTGGGGCTGGGTGCCCGAGTACGGCAGCGCAGATAGCAGCCAAGAGATGTTCGAATACCTCTACGGCTATTCGCCCCTGCACAACCTGAAAGATGGCGTGGCCTACCCCGCCACTCTGATCACTACTGCCGACCACGACGACCGGGTGGTGCCGGCACACAGCTTCAAGTTTGCCGCGCGCTTGCAGGCGGCCCACGCTGGCGAGGCACCCGTGCTGATTCGCATCGAAACGGATGCGGGCCATGGCGCAGGCAAGCCCATCAGCAAGATCATCGAAGAGCA
>CAYVAP010000472.1:0-4504 GCA_964449365.1 uncultured Bacteroidia bacterium | reverse complement strand
CCCAAACCCCAAACCCCAAACCCCAAACCCCAAACCCCAAACCCCAAACCCCAAATCTCACATCACCCCTCCCTCAGCTCCTGCGGATAGGCGAGGCCCCAATCTCTGCGCAGGCGGTCCATCATGCGCAGGCGGCGCAGTGTGGCCGAGGGGGGCATGATCGCACTCTCACGTCGGCCAGCGCGCAGGTCCGCCATGATGGCCTGGGCCTGATGCTGCAACCCTGTGGCGGCGTAGGGAAAGGGGTAAATTTCTGGTTCTTGCTCATGGCGATGCACCTGTACCTCGCTAGCGCGCCAAAATAGCGGCAGGCGCAGGCTGCCCTTGGTGCCGTTGATGATGGCCTCTTTGGGACCGTGGGTGAGGAAGCTGCTGCTCAGGAGGGCTTGCGCGCCGTTGGCGTAGCGGAAGAGGTAAGTAGATTGCTCATCCACCCCCGTAGCGCCCAGGGTAGCGGTGCTGTGGACCTCGACGGGCTCTTGGTCCATGATGGCGTAGGCCATGGCGATGGGGTAGATGCCGATGTCGAGCAGGGCCCCTCCGCCTAGCTCGGGGGCAAATTTGCGATCTTGAGGGTCAAAGGTATCGCTGCGCAAGCAAAAATCGATCTGCATCAATCGGACCTCCCCGATCAGCCCCTCTCGTAGCCAGCGTCTGGCCTGGCGCCAGGCGGGCAGAAAGTGGGTCCACAGGGCCTCCATCAGGTAGCAGTCGTGCGTTTGGGCCTCGGCAAACATTTCTTGCGCTTCTTGGGCGTTGAGGGCCATAGGCTTTTCGCAGAGCACGTGCTTGCCCCTGCGCAGGCATAGGAGGGTGTGCTCGCGGTGCAAAGGATGCGGACTAGCCACGTAGACGATGTCTACCGCTGGATCAGCGGCCAGCGCTTCATAGCTGCCGTGGGCGGTGTCGGCCCCAAATTCTTGGGCAAAGGCGCGAGCCCGCGCCAAATCGCGAGAAGCCACGGCTTGCAGATGCGCCTCGGGTAGTTGAGCCAAGCCTAGGGCAAACTTCCGGGCGATTTTGCCAGTGGCCAGGATGCCCCAGCGGATAGATGCTTGCATAATTAAAGGCTCATTCAGGGTGTAAGGTGCTTAGGGAAAGGGGAATACTTTTGACCCTCGCTTAAAAGGGGCATAGGGGGGCATAGGGTAGGGGGCGTCGGCACCGGCCAGCCCCCAACGATTGGCTTACTCAGGAGCCACGCCAAGCGGCTCATTTTGCTTTCAATTACAAATTGCTGATCACGAATCTCGAAGGCGAAGCACTGTCTACGAAGATAGGGGCTAAGGGCAGTTTCCCCAAAAGTCGGATGTTCAACCTGGAGATGTTCAACCTGGAGGGGTGGTCCCCTCTCTTTGCTATCGAACCCCTACCGCGACCGTGCGTAAAGTCAAAGTGATAATAAATTTTACTGACCTCACAATTTTCCTATTTTTATGTCTGTTCTCGAAATCATTCTGGTAATTATTTTTTCCCCCATTGCAGTGTTGGTTCGCTTTGGGTTGAGTGGCAAGTTTTTGATCAACCTGATCCTGACGCTGCTGTTTTATCTCCCTGGTCTGATCCACGCCATCTACATCATGACTCGCCCGGAGTATCAGGTGCGATGAGTCTAACCGGGGAAGGTGGCAGAGCGGATGCGATCTGCCTGTCAAGGGCTGAAAAAAAGCCTTTGCTTTGTACCTTGCCAACCTCCATGGTACTTCCTTGCGTACAACAAGCGTCAATCCTCCCTCATCTTCCCCCACTTTGAATGGCTCAGTTATGATCATCCTTTCTCACGTGCTGCGTTGCCTGGGGCTGTTGGCCCTGGGAAGCCTGCTGACGATAGGCTGTAAGCGCGATGTGTCGCAGCAGTCCTCACGCGATCAGTCCGTTTCTCCAGAATCTACCTCAATGCCTACTTCCCCCGAGGCGGGGGCCAACCTTCGTGTAGGGGCAGACAGCATCCGCACCCGGGGCCTGACGTCTGCTGAGGACTTTGACTTGGCCTCGGTCTTTCCTCAACTTTATGGGCTGGTGCGAGCAAATGCGCAGTTGCGCAATACTCTGAGCGACTATGCTCAGCGGGTAGTCACGCAGCAGGGCCTGAATAGCGAGGCTGATTTGGTGGCCTTGTTCAGGATGCGGGAGGAAACCATCCTCCCCCGGCTGACGCCTTTTTTTGAAAATGAGGCCGAAGCCATCTTGCGGCAATTTGATCGCTATGAACGCGAACTCAATCAGCTCGGCATGTCCATGATCATGGCCGAGGGCACGATCACGGGCTTGGGGCCTATGCCCATGCTGGAAGAAACGGTAGATCGGTTGGCTTCGCCAGCGTTTCAGGCGTACCAGCGCTTTTTGAGTGCCCGGACGGAGTCTTACAACGGGGAATATCCCTTCATGAACATGGAGCCCTATGAGGAGATGGTACTGGCTGGCGAGGAACTGATGGCGCGCCGCCCCAACCCTTACTGGCAAAAGGTGAAGGAAGATTTCGAGCGGGCCGTGAGCAGCATCACGGATTTGCACGTAGTCCAAAATGCTTCTGCTCGCGTAGGGGAGGGGACCCCGTTGGTAGGGGGTATCAATCAGGACTTTTACCCCTACGCGGCTGAAATTGGGCGCCTGCGAGATTTTGCCGAGCGTCATCCTCGATCTGGGTATGCCCAGGCTGCCCAGAAAATCGCTCAGAATCCTTCGCAGATGAGCGAAAAGCCCCAAAATCTGTATGTGATCGTACTGGATTGGGCGCAGCAAGAGCGCAAAGCCCGGCAGCAGGTACAGCAGTACCTTCGCCAAGGAGAGGATATCCCACACTATTTGCCCATCGAACGAGGCGACGGCACGGTACAGTACGCCATTTCCTATCGCTTTTTCGAAGATTCTGATCGTGCAGACGAAGCCCTGCTGCGCATTCGGCAAAGACATTCTGAGGCCGAAATGATCTTTTGTAGCGTCAAAGGCGACAAGCTCTATCAGGTAGGGCCTACGGCGGGATGATTTTCTCCCCCAAATTCTGTTTCGTATCTTTACGTTGTAAGTAGTATTTTTTTTGTCCCACCTCATCAAATACACATAAGCTATGGCAGCGGTACAAGCGCCCAGCATTACCTTCACGCCCAGTGCCATCGAGGAGCTAAAAAAGATCCTCCACGAGGAGCAAATTCCTGCCGATCAGGTGCTCCGGGTGGGGGTCAAAGGCGGTGGTTGCTCGGGTCTCTCTTACGTGCTCGAGTTCGATCAGCGGGGAGAGTTTGATCAAGAGTTTGACATCGAGGGCCTTACGGTGGTGCTCGATCAGCGGCATGCGCTCTACGTCAATGGGATGGAGGTCGATTATCAAGGTGGCCTCAATGATCGTGGGTTCATCTTCCTCAATCCCAACGCCAAGAGTAGCTGTGGCTGTGGTACTTCCTTTTCTACCTGATCATCAGCTTCTTTGTCTGTCTCAAAATCAAACCGTCGGAATTCGCTTATGGCGAGTTCCGACAGTTGCTTTGTCTCCATTGATGCTTACAGGTCTTTGAGGTCTTTGATCAGGGCGTTGCGGTTTTCTGTCGCCTTGAAGTGGCGCTGAAATCGCTCGGCCTCGCCGTGGCTCTCGAAAGGACCGACCACGATCCGATAGATGGGGCTGTCATTGAGGTTGCCACGAACTACCCGCACAGGCTGGCTATACCGCTGTTGCAAACGGCGCATTTCGGATTGTACGTTGCCATAGTTGCCGTAAACCCCCACCTGAACCACGATAGTGGCCGGGCGAGTGGCAGGCTCCTGAGGGAAGGGGTCTAGGGCCCCCTCTGGTACTGCCGCTTGGCTGATTACCTGAGAAGATCCTTGAGTGGAAAGATCGAGGGCCTGCAGATGATCGAGCAGCGCGTTGGGTGCGATGTAGCCGCTAAAGGTGTGAATGACTTCTCCTTGCGGGTTGCACACCAGCAGGGTAGGGTAGAGGAAAATTTGGTACTGCCTGGACAAGTCGCTTTCGCCTCGGTCGTGGGTCAAAGGATGGGCTCGGTAAAAGAGAAAATGCTGGTTGATATAATCGACCACCGCTGCTGAGCGATAGGTGTGGCGTTCCATTTGCTGGCAAGGCTCAGACCAGTCCGCAGAAAAGTAGAGCAGATAAGGACGATCACTTCGGTTAGCTTCAGCTTGTAGCGACTCGATCGATCCCCGATGATCGCGAAGATCGGATTGCGCCTTCAGGTTCGAGGTACACAGTAGAAAAGTAATGGCGAAGAAGTAGAGAAGGAGAGGTTGAGGGTAGTCGGACATATGCGTATGATGTGGATAGCAAGATGAGTCGATGCTTAGGATAAGAAGCCACGATAATGACAATGGTAGGAAAATTACCCTCCCCTCTTTCTGAGGAAGGGTGACTAGCGCCTTCGGAATGAAGTAATTAACCATTCGAAATTCGCATAGAATCTTGACCAGCAGCATTCACCTATATGAACGGTCAGGGGTATAAGGGAATAAGGTATAAGTAGGCTGTGCAGAATGCCAGGGTTACAGA
>CAYVAP010000471.1:0-4508 GCA_964449365.1 uncultured Bacteroidia bacterium | reverse complement strand
AGAGCGCTCTAGCATCTGATAGGCCTCTTCAAAGCCACGCCGCCCACCGTAGTAGGGATCGGGCACGTCGGCGTCGGGGGCATCGGGATCAAAGTGGCGCATCTTGATCACTTGGGCACGAGAATGGGGCTTGCGTACTTGCAGCTCGCGCAGATCGGCCAAATTGGACTGGTCCATCGGGATGATGTAGTCAAATCGATCAAAGTCCTCTAGGGTAACCTGCCGCGCTCGCGAGGGTAGCTCGATGCCGTGTTTTGCGGCGGTTTCTCTCATGCGCGCATCTGCCGGGGCACCCACGTGCCAGCCGCCTGTACCCGCCGAATCGATGTGAATCTGATGAGAAAGGCCCGCTTTTTTTACCAGATGAATAAAGAGACCTTCGGCCATCGGAGAACGACAGATGTTACCCAGACAAACGAACAAAACATTAACCATAGAGGGTCGCAAATTTTGAGGACGATACGGCAGGAGATGCCCTTGTGCTCGTACCAGAGAGCATCGGCAAGAAAAACCCGACCGAATGCTTGGCGCAAATATACAACAGTTCGGTCAGGGAAAAGCACAGATGAAAGAGGTTGGCTTTCGCGACAAAAGCACTTGGTTTTGAGACGCGATCTTGAGATCATCTCTTTTACTTTTTCGAAAAAACCTTCTACTTGCAAGCGCGTTAGATAGTTCGTGTAGAAACTATTTGCATTACTTCTCAACATTTGCCCGAGATAATGCTTATCTTCGCATCACTGCTGACAAGATTCTTTACGAAAAGACTCCTCATCATAACCTTTGATATTGCTTATGAGCCTTATTGCCACGCAAGTTTCCGTCCGCGAAAAAATTACCAAACTGCTCAAAGAACGCATCCTGGTACTGGACGGAGCCATGGGGACCATGATTCAGAAGCACAAGCTCACCGAAGAAGACTTTCGGGGCGAGCGCTTCAAGGATCATCCGGTTCAGGTCCAGGGTAACAATGACGTGCTGTCCATTACCCAACCAGAACTGATCAAAGACATCCACCGCGAGTACCTACACGCCGGGTCTGATATCCTCGAGACCAATACCTTTTCTTCCACTTCTATCGCGCAGGCCGACTATCAGATGGAAGACCTGGCCTATGAGTTGAACTTTGCCTCGGCCCAATGTGCCAAGGCGGCCGCCATGGAGTTTACCCTCCAAGACGAAGACAAGCCCCGCTTTGTGGCCGGTGCCATCGGACCCACCAACCGGACCCTGTCGCTCTCACCCGACGTAAACGACCCCGGCTACCGCGCGGTTACCTGGGATGAATTGGTAGATGCCTACTACGAGCAGGCTCGTGGCCTCATCGACGGTGGGGCTGACCTCATCCTGATCGAGACCGTCTTTGACACCCTCAACGCCAAGGCCGCCCTCTTCGCCGTCGATACCCTCAAGACCGAGCGGAATCTCGACATCCCCATCATGGTCTCCGGGACTATTACCGACGCCTCCGGCCGTACCCTCTCTGGCCAGACGGCAGAAGCCTTCTGGATCTCGATTTCGCATGCCGATTTGCTCAGCGTGGGCCTCAACTGTGCCCTGGGTGCCAAGCAACTGCGCAGCTACGTCAAGGACCTACACCGCGTGGCCGACTGCTTCGTCAGCGCCTACCCTAACGCTGGCCTGCCCAACGAATTTGGCGAGTACGACGAGTCGCCCGAGCAGATGGCCGAGCTGATCCGCCCCTTCCTCGAAGACGGCATCGTCAATGTGATCGGCGGATGCTGCGGCTCTACACCCGAGCACATCAAGGCCATCGCCGATACCGCCGCAGAATATCCCGCCCGCGTGATCCCCGACGTCGAGCCGCGCCCCAACTTCTCGGGCCTCGAGCCAATGGTCATCAACGAGACCACCCGCTTCGTCAACGTGGGCGAGCGTACCAACGTAACCGGCTCCAAGCGCTTCCTGCGCCTGATCAAAGAGGGCGACTTCGACGAGGCCCTCTCCGTGGCCCGTCAGCAAGTGGAAGGCGGGGCCCAGATCATCGACATCAACATGGACGAAGGCATGCTGGAGTCCAAGGAGGCGATGGTCAAGTTTCTGAATCTGCTGGCCGCTGAACCCGACATTTCGCGGGTGCCCATCATGATCGACTCCTCGAAGTGGGACGTGATCGAGGCAGGCCTGAAGTGCATCCAGGGCAAAGGCATCGTCAACTCCATCTCTATGAAGGAGGGCGAAGAAGCCTTCATCGAGCAGGCCAAGCTGGTCAAAAAGTACGGCGCAGCCACGGTGGTGATGGCCTTCGACGAAAAAGGTCAGGCCGATACCTTCGAGCGCAAGATCGAGATCTGCGAGCGGGCCTACAAAATCTTGACCGAAAAGGTGGGCTTCAAGCCCCATGACATCATCTTTGACCCCAACATCTTTGCTGTCGCCACCGGCATCGACGAGCACAACAACTACGCGGTCGACTTCATCAACGCGACCCGCTGGATCAAGCAAAACCTGCCCGGTGCCTTGATCAGCGGTGGGGTATCGAACGTATCCTTCTCCTTCCGCGGCAACAACGCCGTGCGCGAGGCCATCCACGCGGTGTTTCTTTACCACGCCACCCAAGTAGGCATGGACATGGGCATCGTGAATGCGGGCATGCTGGAAGTCTACGAAGACATTCCCAAGGACCTGCTGGAGCATATCGAAGACGTGATCCTCAACCGCCGCGACGACGCCACCGAGCGCCTGGTCGAGTTTGCGGAGAATGTGAGGTCGAAGGGCAAAAGCCGCGTCCAAGACCTCTCCTGGCGCGAAGAGCCGGTCGAAAAGCGCTTGGCTCACGCCCTGATCAATGGTATCGTGGACTGGGTAGAAGCAGACACCGAAGAAGCCTACCAGAAGCTAGAAAAGCCACTGCTGGTGATCGAAGGCCCCCTCATGGACGGCATGAACATCGTGGGCGACCTCTTTGGCGCAGGCAAAATGTTCCTGCCCCAGGTGGTCAAGTCTGCCCGCGTGATGAAGAAGGCGGTGGCCTACCTGCTGCCCTACCTCGAAGCCGAAAAAGAGGAAGGTGCCAGTAACATGGCCGGTAAAATTTTGCTGGCTACCGTGAAAGGCGACGTACACGACATCGGCAAGAACATCGTGGGCGTGGTGCTGGCCTGTAACAACTTCGAGGTCATCGACCTCGGGGTGATGCAGCCCATGGATAAGATTCTGCAAGCCGCTGAAGAGCATCAGGTGGACATGATTGGCCTTAGTGGCCTGATCACCCCCTCGCTAGACGAGATGGTGGACATTGCCTCCGAGATGCAAAAGCGAAATCTAAATATGCCCCTGCTGATCGGCGGGGCGACTACCAGCCGCATCCATACTGCGGTAAAAATCAAGCCGCAGTACGAAGGGCCCGTCATCCACGTGCTGGACGCCTCCAAGGCGGTGCCGGTGGCGCAAAAGCTGGTGGACAAAAACCCGGAGACCAAAAAGACCTACCTTTCCTCATTGGTTGAGGAGTACCAGAAGCTGGCCGAGGGCCACGCCAAGCGGCAGGGCCGCAAGTCCTATCTCTCGCTCGAAGCCGCCCGGAAGAATAAGTACCAGATCGACTGGGACAAGGGGGTGCCTGCTGCTCCTCTCATGAAGGGCGTGAAGGTCTTCGAAGATTACGACCTGGAGGAAATCAGCCGCTACATCGACTGGACGCCGTTCTTCTACAGCTGGGAGTTGAAGGGCAAGTACCCCGAGATCCTGAGCGATCCGGAGAAAGGCACTGAGGCCAACAAGCTCTTCGATGACGCTAAGGCCATGCTGACCCAGATCATCGACGAGAAATGGCTGCAAGCCAAAGCTCTGATCGGCCTCTACCCAGCCAACGGCGTAGATCACGACGACATCGAGGTCTACACCGATGAGAGCCGTAAGGAAGTGCTGGCCAAGTTTCACAACCCCCGTCAGCAGGCCGAGAAGAAAGGCGATGTACCCAGCATGTGCCTGGGCGATTTCATCGCGCCCAAAGAAACGGGCCTGGAAGACCACATCGGCTTTTTCGCGGTGACCACTGGCGTCGGTATCGAGGAGCACGTCCAGCGCTTCGAAGCAGACAATGACGACTACAGCTCCATCATGATCAAGGCCCTGGCCGACCGCCTGGCGGAAGCCTTCGCCGAGCTGATGCACGCCCGCGTGCGCCGCGAGTTCTGGGGCTACGCCGCCAACGAGGAGCTTAAGAACGATGAGCTGATCGCCGAGAAGTACGACGGGATCCGTCCCGCCCCCGGTTATCCGGCCAACCCCGACCACACGGAGAAGATCACCATGTGGAACATCGTGCCCATCGAGCAGGAGATCGCCATCGAATTGACTGAGAGGCTGGCCATGACGCCGGCGGCTTCGGTAAGTGGTATGTACTTTGCCCATCCTGAGGCCAAGTACTTCGGCATCGGCAAGATCAACAAGGATCAAGTCGAAAGCCTGGCCGAACGCAAGGGCATGACCGTCAAGGAGATCGAGAAGTGGCTCGGTCCCAACCTGGCATACTGATGCTTGAC
>CAYVAP010000470.1:0-4519 GCA_964449365.1 uncultured Bacteroidia bacterium | reverse complement strand
AGCTAGAAATCCGCGATGATGTCTATGGCAATGTGATGGTAGCAGTGACAGAAGCAGTCAACAATTCTGTGGTGCATGGCAACCAGTCCGACCCCAATAAGAAAGTCTTTCTCGATTTTGAGATGGAAAACCAATACCGTTTAGTGGTGCGGGTGCGGGACGAAGGGCCAGGATTCGATCCACAAAAACTGTCGGATCCTACTGCTCCCGAAAACCTGGAAAACGTTGGAGGGCGAGGCGTCTTTCTTATGCGTCAGTTAGCCGACGAGCTTACCTTCCTGGATGATGGCCGAATCGTGGAAATGTGCTTCAACATTTGAGACGTGATCAAGTTTTACGCTCATCAAGTAGATTTTGAACTAGCCCAACAGGAGTCAGTCAAGCGCTGGCTCCTGCTTTTGGTTAACAGGGAGGGAGGCTCAATTGAGAACCTGACTTATATATTTGTCTCAGATGAGTATTTGTTATCTCTCAACCAAGAGCACCTAGGCCATGATTACTACACTGACATCCTGACTTTTCCGTACAGCGAAGGCAAGGATAACCCCTTACACGCCGAGATATACATCAGTCTAGATCGAGTCAAAGAGAACGCTAGTGATTTTGGCGTACCCTGGTATCACGAACTGGCTCGGGTCATGGCTCATGGATTGCTACATCTGTTGGGCTACGATGATCACGGGGAAGAAAATGAACGGCTGATGCGACAAAAAGAGGAGGAAGCCCTCAACCTGCGGGCTATGTAGTGTTCCACGTGGAACATGGGTTGGGAACCTCCGTGATAATCGCTGGCGAACGCTGAGGAATATAGACCTAGAATGCGATGTTCCACGTGGAACTTAGTCAAACAAAACCGCCGAAAATACGTCTCTTTTTAATCATGAGCTTTCAGCTCTTTCCACTAGCCTTGGTCATCTAATTACCCTTTTGTGGTCCTGATCCCTATCGAATCATTCGCCGATAGAGACGTTTCGGAGCAAAATTACCTTTCAAGCAAAACAGAGATATGTTTCCGCAATATGACGTGGTGGTAGTTGGTGCCGGGCACGCGGGCTGTGAAGCTGCGGCTGCCGCTGCCAACATGGGCCTACGTGTGATGATAGCCACCATGAATATGGGCACCATTGCTCAAATGTCCTGCAACCCCGCGATGGGTGGCGTAGCCAAAGGGCAATTGGTGCGAGAAATAGATGCCCTCGGTGGCTACTCGGGCCTCGTTACCGATAAGACGATGATCCAGTTCCGCATGCTAAACCGATCCAAAGGCCCAGCCATGTGGAGTCCCCGCGCCCAAAGCGATCGCATGCGCTTCGCCGAAGCCTGGCGCTTGCAACTAGAGCAAGTCCCCAACGTGGATTTTTGGCAAGAGATGATCACGGGATTGCTGGTGAAAAACGGTCGCTGCGTGGGCGTCACCACTCAGCTTGGGCTAGAAATTCCCGCCCAAGCGGTGGTGCTTACCAATGGCACCTTTCTCAATGGCTTGATTCACATTGGAGAAAAAAACTTTGGCGGAGGCCGTAGTGGCGAGCGGGCTTCGGTAGGTATCACGGCTCAGCTCAAAGCACTTGGGTTTGAATCAGGCCGCATGAAAACCGGGACCCCCCCCCGGGTGGATGGGCGCAGCATTGCCTGGAATCGTACGGAAGAACAACCCGGCGATGAGCAGCCCGCAACGTTCTCTTACCTCGATACCAAGCCACTGAGTAACCAACGTTCTTGCTACATCACCTACACCAATCCGCAAACCCACGAGGTGTTACGCGAAGGATTCGATCGCTCCCCTATGTTCAATGGGCGCATTCGTGGTCTAGGGCCGCGCTACTGCCCTTCCATCGAGGATAAGATCGATCGCTTTGCCGAGCGAGATCGCCACCAATTGTTCCTAGAGCCCGAAGGCTGGAACACGGTCGAGGTATACGTCAATGGTTTTTCTTCCTCACTGCCCGAAGAAGTGCAGTTCAAAGCGCTACGGACTGTGCCAGGATTGGAGCAGGTGAAGTTTTTCCGGCCAGGCTATGCAGTAGAATACGACTTCTTCCCCCCTACTCAACTCAAGTTGACGTTGGAAACCCAACTGGTAGAAAATCTGTTTTTCGCCGGACAAATCAACGGCACCACCGGGTACGAAGAAGCAGCCTGCCAAGGACTCATGGCTGGGATCAACGCGGGGCTGAAAGTGCAAGAAAAGGATGCTTTTATCCTGAAACGCGATGAAGCCTATATCGGGGTGCTAATCGATGATCTGGTAAACAAAGGGACCAAGGAACCCTACCGGATGTTTACCTCGCGGGCCGAATACCGCACACTACTGCGTCAGGACAACGCAGACCTGCGCCTCACCGAGATTGGCTATCGCCTAGGCATAGCCAGTGAAGATCGATATCAGCGCATGGTCGTAAAGCGCGATGCGGTCGACCATATCAATCAGGTACTAGCTGAAATTTCTATTGCCCCCGAAGCCATCAACGGCTTCCTCGAAAGCATCGGTAGCTCGCCCCTCAAGCAAAAAGTACGGGTCGAAAAAGTCTTGACCCGACCCAACGTATCACTGCAAGATCTGATCGCGGCAAGCACTGATTTGCAAAAGCAGATTGGTAGTTACGACTCCGAGGCCCTGGAGCAAGCAGAGATTCAAACTAAGTATGCGGGCTATATTCGCAAAGAGCGAGAACTGGCCGAAAAGATGATGCGCCTCGACGAAGTCCGCATTCCACATACCTTTGACTTTATGAGGCTGAAATCGCTCTCTGCTGAAGGTCGCGAAAAGCTGACGCGTCTCAAGCCAGACAACCTTGGACAAGCTTCCCGCATTAGTGGGGTATCTCCCGCCGATATTTCAGTATTGATGGTACACATGGGGCGATGAATAATAGCCCTGAGAATCGCTTGAAAATCACCCTCCTGTATGGTGGGTAAGGATACAAAAATATCAGGCCCCTTTTGGGGCCTTTTTTGGTGCGCAAATGAGGTTTATCTGTCTGATTATCAGGTGAATTTCGTTCCAATCTTCGCTCATGAAAAATGCACATCCTGCCTGCGAAATTTGAGTAAAAATTGGCTTTGGGGAGATGCCCAATCAGCGGTTTTCTAAACTTGAGAAAAGATTTTCTACCTTTAAGGCAGAATTTCTTCACAGTAGTTTGAAGCGTATTACGGCCCCTACCCTTCTACCAGCAATTTTTTTCATCCCATGACTTCCGCTACCTCCAACGTGCTTCATCGTGAGCAGTGTCCTGTGTGCCAAAGCACCAATATTTATCCCCTCTTCATAGCCGAAGATCACACGGTATCGCATGAGAGCTTTCCCATTTGGGAGTGCGGGCAGTGCCAACTGCGTTTTACTCAGGACATACCGGATGAGTCGCACATCGGTCCATACTATCAGTCGGAAGAATACATCTCCCATTCCAACACCAGCCAGGGACTGATCAACCAGTTGTATCAGCGGATACGCAAGATCACGCTCACTCGTAAACGGAAGCAAGTAGTCAAGCTGAGCAAGCGGGATCGAGGAAGCCTACTTGACATAGGCTGTGGTACAGGGGATTTTGCGGGAACTATGCAAGAGGCAGGCTGGAAAGTCTACGGACTGGAGCCCGACGCACATGCCCGACGCATGGCCAGCGAAAGGCATAGACTGGAAGTAAGCGAGCCCGACTCTCTGTTTGCGTTAGAGCCCGAGCAGTTTGACGTGATCACCATGTGGCATGTGCTGGAGCATGTGCATCGCTTGCACGCATACCTCGATCAGATGCGGAAATTGCTCAAGCCCGGAGGAACCCTACTGATAGCCGTGCCGAACTACCAATCAAGCGATGCGGCGCATTATGGAGAAAAGTGGGCGGCCTATGATGTGCCCCGGCACCTCTATCATTTCAGCCCATCCACGATGGCGCAGTTGGTAGGACAGCATGAGTTCCACGTGGAACGCCATCTGCGAATGCCCTTCGACACTTTTTACGTGAGTCTACCCAGCGAAAAATACCTTCACGTAAAACCTCGGTTGTTTGCTGCGGCATGGCAAGGATGGCGTTCCTTTCTCGAAGGGCTAGCCCAACCTCAGCGCGGCAGTTCGATCCTGTATGTCATCCGCCCTGAGTAGCTACCTTTTGTTTAGCCGTCTGGTCCTGCCAGAGTTCCCAATATTGTCGGACGCCAAAAACGAAGTCGGCAGGGCGACTGAGGTATATTCGCTCTCCGAGCTCAAAGCTCGCTCGCTCGAATACCTGCTGTCGCTCAGCGATCATGTTCAGAAAAAGTTTTTTGCCCCCTTTGGGCTCTGGCACGATCTGCTCTTTTACCAAAAACTCAGACAAAACGACCAAGTCATGATGGTCGCCAAGATGATCGGAAAGCTGATGCAACTCGTCTCCTAGGGGCTTCATCATGCTGGGCCAGATGGGCGCGAGCAACTGGATGTGGAAGCGTAGATATTTTACCCGCTTGCGCCAGTCATGGAGTTGGTCAGCATCAGGGTTGCGATACGCTTTGCGCATGGCTCGATGCCCGCGTCGGT
>CAYVAP010000469.1:0-4539 GCA_964449365.1 uncultured Bacteroidia bacterium | reverse complement strand
GACATGAGCTACGTCTTCAATACCCTCGGCTGGCAGCCCAAAATTTCGCTGCGCGAAGGCATGAAGCGCGTGTATGAGGCCGCCGTGAAGAATCTGGCGAAGGCGTGATAGGCAGGTATGATTAGTAACGCTCAAAAAATAAGCTGGCTTTCTTCGCTTGAAGATAGGAGATCGAGAGGTTGAGCGATTGAGAGGTCGAGAGATTGGGAGTAGGAGACTGTACGTCCCCAAGTCTCAGGATCTCACTATCCCTCCTTGATCTAGAACGAGATCTCTAACCGAATCAGGGAAGTTATTTTTCTCGCGTTACTTATTTACAAAGCAATTAGGAGCGATTGAGAATTTTTTGCTCCTAATATTCCTTCTCCACCTTGGATATTGGAATAAACAGAGTCCGTGTAGAAAAACACAGAAGAGAGTTCGTCGTTCATCAATGACGTCTTGTACTGGTAGAGTGCCTCTGAGAGGCTAGACACCACCACCAAAACAGAGTCATAGGTCAGGGTAATCCGGCCCTGCGTGGAGTCTGTGTCCGTATATTCTGAGGAAACCGCCCAACGTAGCTTGAGTGATTCACCCGGTCTACATCGGTTTGAAACGAGCTGATTGCCGAACCCGCAAGCAGCATCGATAGACTCATCGCTTCCAACCCGAGAAGGTGTGATGGATTCGTTTTCACCAGTCTGCTTTAGGCCAAAGATCTCGATCTCATAGTAGGCAATCGAGTCATGCGGCGGAGAAAGCTCCAAGGTCAGGAGGTCTTGTGAAGTCGAAATACCAGAGGCTTGATATCCATCTGCAACATATTGCCAGGTGTCGATGATGGGCTTGGATGGCAGGACCACTCCTTTGACGATGAGGCTCTCCCCTTGTGTGGTCAAGACTTCACAGCTGTATTCAATGTCTTCGTAGGCTTGCCAAGTATTAGGCGTGATATAAAGGCCATCGCCGAGATACGGTAGCATGGTCTGATTCCCATCGTGATAAAGCCGAACCTCCGCCTCTTCAATCGGCGGAAAACCAAGCGTATCGAGGGGGTGAGTGCTGCGCACAAGCTGCACCTCTAGGGGGTGGCCGGGTTGGATCACGCCTAACAGGACGGGCTTGCCTTGGGTGGTTTCCCAGGCGAGCTGTATGGTCCTTTCGCAGGCAACGGTGCTAAGTAATATGCCCAAAGTGGCCAGGCGAAGCAATGGATGATTCATGATGGTAAGCTGAGTCAAAATCGCCATGAATAGGAGAGGTAAGGGAGCAAAGGGCCAACTGCAACTCCACGTAAGCCGCCAGGTCGGCGGGCGGTTGGCTTGCGTACCCGTACGAAGAGAGGATTCAACTGATTGTAGGCATTGTAGACCCCAAATCGCCAAACGGTTTGCCTACCTGTTGTATATTCCCACCCCAGGTCGAGGCGGTGGTAGGCAGGCAGACGTTGCGGAATGGGATTGATGATAGTTGCAGGGCCTTGGCTGAGAGTTGGTACCTGGCTACCCGGTAGGTAGATCAATCGGCCGGTATGGTAGGTCCAAGTTCCGGACATTTGCCAGCGAGGCTTGAGTTGACAAACGCCTACCAGATGAAAGGTATGGCGCTGGTCGTAGGGGCTGAGTTGCCAGGCGCCGGCTTTGAAGTTAGGGAATCGGATTTCAGACCAAGCCAGGCTGTAGCTCAACCATCCCTGCAAGCGAGAAAATTGAGCGCCCAACATCACTTCCAGGCCATAGGCTCGTCCCTCTCCGGCTCGCAAAAGGCGCCGCTGCCAACCGTCGCTCAAGATGACCCCTACATCCAAATTGAGCGGCTGGTACAAGGTGAGGTTGGTATGATGACGGTAGTAGCCTTCGATGGAAACCTCATACTTGCTCCACTTACCTGCTACACCGGTGGACCACTGATTTCCGCGCTGAGGAGGCAAAAAGCGGGTGGCGGGTAGCCATACATCACCGGGCAATCCCAACTGAGTAGCCGATAGTTGATGCATGAATTGACTGGCCCTGGCCCATGCGAGGGAGAAATGCCACTGCGAAATTAGTTGCCGACTGAGGCTTACTCGTGGTTCTAGGGACCGGAAAAATGTGTCGGCTTGAAGCTCTCCATGAAAGCGCAAGCCTACATCTAACCGCCAAGGCCCCCGCTGCCAGGTATCCTGAATCCACGCTTGTGGTTCGTGCGATAGCAGGGATACTTGCTGGTCGACCCTAAACTCATCCGATAGGCTACTCTGCTCGCGATAGCGAATCGGCTGGTAGGTCATCACGTCCCATTGCAGGCCCAACTCTAATCGATGTCCCTCCCCTGGATATATATCCCAACGTGAGCTCAGGGCATAATTTTGCAATCCTGGCTCACTCGTGAAGGAAATCACTTCCGGTTCCAGATTGCCATTACCCGCTATCCGAAAAGTTTCTTGAGTTTCCTGCCGAAAGCGATACCGGGAGGCAGTGGCTTGGGTTTGCCAAAACACTTTTTGACCAAGTAAGCGGTGATACCGAAGGGTCAGGGTTTGATTGGCCCAACTGAACGTGCCCCTATCTTCGTCGGTAGCGGCGTCTCCGTCGCGTGCCGACCAATGATCTTGTCCTGTGTAAAAGCTCACCAACAGCCGGCTGTGATCTGGATAAGTATGATTGATTTTACCATTGAAGTCATACAGCCAATAGTTTGCGTAGGCATCGGTTTGCCCGTTGAGGTAGGCTACATAGACCGGGAGTAGCAAAATTCCGAGATAAGAGGCTCGTCCTGCTAGTAAATAAGAGGTACGATCCCCGATGGGACCTTGGGCCAGAACTTGAGAGGTGAGCAGCCCGATGCTAGCCTGGCCCTCAAACACGTTTTGATTACCTTCTTTGAGGTGAACATCGAGTACCGACGAAAGACGGCCCCCAAATTTAGCGGGAGGATGGCCTTTGTACACATCCACTTTGGAGATGGCTTCGGCATTGAACACCGAAAATAACCCCAGCAAGTGGGTCGGATTGAAAACCCGCGCACCATCCAACAAAATGAGGTTTTGGTCGGGCCTGCCTCCTCTCACGACTAGTCCACTACTGCCCTCCAAAGCTAGGTTGACGCCGGGGGTTAGGGTAATCGTTTTTAGGATATCCTGCTCTCCCAGCAGGGCGGGTAGCTTTTTCAAGAAGGTGATAGGGATGCTTACTTTCCCCGGTTCCTGGTTAGTGAGGGAGGGGACCTCGCCGAGGATGTCTACTCCAGCCAGGGTGCGTGCGACGAGCGGAATCCGCAGCAAGGAATCACCTTGTAAGGTGATCGATAGTCGCTGACTAAGGTGCCCGCTTGCTCGCACCCACAACTCAGTAGGGCCAGATGGCAAAGCCAAAGAAAAGAATCCATACTGATTGGTGATGGCAATGCGACCAGAAGCGGGATGGGTGATGCGCGCTCCTGAAATCCTCTCACCTGATGCTGAATCGAGCACAAATCCACTGCAAGCGATCGGCTGAGCCAAGCAAGCTGGATCTCCCAGCCAGGCACATACCCCCCACCAACATAAAAGCAAGCATCTACGCATCATTCAGGGTGATCTAGCAAAAACTGAAGTCCAACCTCAACCTTCATCTCAAAAAACGAAGGACGTAATTGTGTCCCCGGTGGGATACTTTGATACCGCTGGGCCCCTACCAAAGCAAGCTCTAGCATAATGCCAGGTCGAAGGAATCGACTGGTCCCTATCCCGCCTCCTATGCGAGCCCCATTCACGAAGTCAAACTCCCCTGAAGGAGTTGTGGCAAACTGTATGAAGCCCAATGAGTAGCCACTTGTTAATTCGACAAAGGGATACCATATCGGGGTCTGCCCATGCAGATAAGCACGGGCGGTTGGATAAAATCCTATCCCATACGTATCCGGCCCGCCGGTGGAGAAGCCTGCGCTGAGCATTGCTCCCACGGCTATGCGAGGTGAGACAAAGTATAGGGCAGAAGGACTCAATTCG
This sequence comes from uncultured Bacteroidia bacterium, assembly GCA_964449365.1. Taxonomy (GTDB): domain Bacteria; phylum Bacteroidota; class Bacteroidia; order J057; family J057; genus CAYVAP01. The sequence continues at coordinate 590 of CAYVAP010000469.1, read as the reverse complement.
CCACTGATCGACGGTCTTGAGCTTTGCGAGACTCTAACTAGCCCCAAGGTGCCGCGTCCCCCGATCAACCAGTCTCGCTGATTGATTTGTGCCTGGGTTCTCAGTTGACTAACCAAGATCAATATCCCAAACAGTAACAGCTTCATTTTCATGTATGGTTTCAGTTTGATTCCCAGTCTACCGAGAAGGTAAACCGGGGTTATGAGTGGCCAGACACTAGTGCTTCGCATTCGAAATTCGTAATCAGTAATTGAAAGCGCTGCTGGTCAAGATTCTATGCGAATTCTGAATGGTTAATTACTTAATTCCGAAGGCACTAGTGGAAAAGTGAAAAGCTTTTACCAAAGCGGAAAATCAAAATCGACTGATAGTCATACAGTTATGATTTTTCAATTGGTTACTTACTTTAATTTTACAGCACTTTAGGCTAAAACCAGCCGGAAACGTTACACCTGCCTTCAGCGGAAGACTTCGAATCTTGGACCAGATTGTCGGTACTGAAAGAGGTTCCACCAGCAGTAGTTCCTACTTGACCGTAGTAGACGCCTAACTGCCAGGACTGATTGGGCGTGGCCAAAACATCGTAGTTA
>CAYVAP010000468.1:1377-4540 GCA_964449365.1 uncultured Bacteroidia bacterium | reverse complement strand
TACACCCGCGAGGGGATGGTGCGCCGGGTGCTGGCCGAGCGGGAAGAGCGGGCCCGCAAGGCCGAGTACCGCGTCGAGTTTGCGGACAATCCCTACGGCGAGCACGTGCTCTACAACGACCGGGGAGTGGTCTACAAGCTCACCTTTCACGACCTGCCCGCCGAGACGGGCTATTGCTCTTGCCCCGACCATCGCACCAACAAGCTGGGTACCTGCAAGCACCTGATGTTTGCTTACCAAACCAAAAAGGGCGATAAGCAGTCGCTGCGCAAGCCGCGCAAGGCTTTCCCCTTCGTGGAGGTGGGCCTCGACCCGCTAAAGGACTATCAGATACGCTGGTTTCATCCCGACCCGGAGGAGATCGAGCCAGGGGTGAAAAAGCTGCTGGATCAGTATTTCGGTCGGGAAACTCATCTGCCTGAAGATCCACAACGCATCCGTAAGCTGCTTTACTTCACCCAGGAGGCACGGGCTTACAAGCAAGTTCTCATTCGCCCCGAAGTAGAAGAACGCATCGAGCGGGCCTATCAGCAGCAGGTGCTGGAGCAGATGGCAGCCTCGCATCGGATGGATCTGTCCCAGCTCAAGGCCAAGCTCTACCCCTACCAACTGGAGGGCGTGAAATTTGCCGCCTACCGAGATGGCGTGATCATCGCCGACGAGATGGGCTTGGGCAAAACCTTGCAGGCCATCGCTACCGCGCTGGTGAAGAAGGATGCCTTTGGCTTCCGACGTACCCTGATCGTGTGTCCGGCTTCGCTCAAGGATCAGTGGAAAAACGAGATCGAAAAATTCACTGATGAAGAGGCCGTGGTGGTAAACGGCAAGCCCGAGGAGCGGGAGGAAATCTACCGCGAGAGCGAGGCCCACTTCCTCATCATCAACTACGAAACGGTGCTGCGCGACAGCGAGGCCATCAACCGGATGGATACCGACTTCATCATCCTCGACGAGGCGCAGCGCATCAAAAATTACGAGACCCTCACCGCGCGCAACATCAAAAAGCTGCAAAAGAAGCACGCCCTGGTCATCACCGGTACCCCCATCGAAAACCGCCTGACGGATCTCTTTTCCATCGCCGATTTTCTCGACCCCTATTTTCTGACGCCGCTGTGGGAATTTTCTTACCGCCACTGCTATTTCGACGAGGACAAAAAGAACAAGATCGTCGGCTACTACAACCTGCAGGAGCTGAAGGACAAGCTCAGGCCCCTCTTGCTGCGGCGCACCAAGCGCGAGGTGATCAAAGAGTTGCCCCAGGTGACCCACCTCGATATTCCGGTGCCCATGCATCCCGATCAGGCGGAGCTGCATGCCAACTACGCCCGGGCTGCCGCCCAATTGCTAGCCAAAAAGTTCCTCACCCCCTACGACATGAATCGCCTCATGATGATGCTCAACAGCATGCGCATGGTCTGTGATTCGACTTTTCTGGTGGATCAGGAATTGGAAAAGCCTGTTTCGCCCAAGCTGGAAGAGCTGAGGCACATTTTGCTGGAAAAACTCGACGTGCTAGCCAGCGACCGCAAGGTGATCATTTTCTCCGAATGGACCCGCATGAACGGCCTGATCGGCAAGCTGCTGCGCGAAATCGGGGTCAGCTTCGTGGAGCTCAACGGCAAGGTGCCCATCCCCAAGCGGCAGGCGCTGGTGGACAAATTTTACCAGGATCCCACCTGCAAGGTCTTCGTCTCCACCGAGGCGGGCGGCTCGGGCCTCAACCTGCAGGTGGCCGATACCGTGATCAATTTCGAACTGCCCTGGAACCCGGCCAAGAAAAACCAGCGCATCGGGCGCATCGACCGCCTGGGGCAGGAGTCTGATCAGCTCACGGTGATCAACTTCATCACCCGCGACTCCATCGAGGTGCGCATCGCTACCGGGTTGATGCTGAAGGAAAACCTCTTTGAAAACGTGCTCGACAGCGATACTTTCGGCGATGCGGTGGACTTCTCCGAAAAGGGCCGCGCCCAATTCTTACAGGAGCTGATGACCGTGATCGACGACTTGGTCGAGCCGGGCCCTGCCGATGGCGAGGAGGAAGGCGAATCGGTGCCCTCCGAGCTGCGCGAGCTGGTGGAGGAAGCGGCCGTGCCTACCCCTAGCCCGACCGAAGAGCCGCAGGAGGAACCGATTGCGCAGCCCGTGGCGCAAGGCGCGGCTTCTCCTTCGCCCCAAGAAACCGCCTCCCAGCGCAACGGTCAGCGCCGTCCCCGCAGCCCGCAGACCCAGCAGATGGAAGAGGTCATGAACCAGGGCATGGGCTTCCTGGCGGGCATGTTCAAGATGATGACCGGCCAAGAGATGACCGCTGAAGATCAGCGCGTAGAAATCGACGAGGAGACGGGCGAGGTGGTGATGCGCTTCAAGATGCCCAAGCAGCATGGATAGGCAGGGAAAGGGCACGACCAAAGCAATAGCCCCACGCCACCGTCAGCTTCTCTTCTTCCAAAAATTATACGCAACTTGCCAGGCCAAGCGTTTGGCTAATGCATTAGCACTGCTTTGCGTGCCTCGACGAGAGGATCGCTGATCAACTGTTGCCCCATGGCTGAGTATACCCTGATCGATCTATATCGCGCTTCGATGCAGCGCCGACTCAGCCAGGCGGAGGTCGATTGGATCATCCGCCAGCGTGATCGCTTTCCCTACCTGCCGCTGCCCCACGCGATGCTGGCCCGGCAAGTAGCCGTCGGCGATCCACTGTTTCGCGCGGCAGTCTATGCGCCTGATCGCAGCCAACTGCGTCAATATATCAAAGGTCGACTCTCCTGGAGTGGCCTTGATCATCAAGCTTCTGATCCCGCTTCTATGTCTGACGACGCTGCCCCTCCCGTTTCGGTTTCTCATTGCCCCCCGCTGTTTACCATTACCACGGTGCCTAGCGTAGCCCATCGTCTAGGGGCCGATCATTTTGGGCTGTACGCCGCTTCGTCGGATGCCACGCATTTTCATGCCTACCTAGATCAGTTGTGCCGAGAATTGGGCCAGCGAGCCGCGCGGCTCCGACCGGAGCTACGCCGCCAAATGGCTGACTATCATCATAGAGACCCCGACGGGGCCTCGCTAGCCAAAGGGCCGGCCAGCTATTTCCCTTCTCGCTTGCCTGCGACTCTGGGCGATGCTCAGCGGCAGCACCACACCCGGCAACTGATCGATCGGT
>CAYVAP010000468.1:0-1367 GCA_964449365.1 uncultured Bacteroidia bacterium | reverse complement strand
TTGTCGGCGTCTCCTACCCTAGCCCGGCCCAAACCGGCCTTGCCTCAGGATGAGCCCGAAGAACATCAGGCGGCCAAGGCTAGCAACGCCTTCGATGATACCCTGGCCACCGAGACCTTGGCCACCCTCTACTTGCGCCAGGGCAATCGGGCTGAAGCACGTCGGGTTTACCAGCAGCTTTGCTTGCGCTTTCCCGAGAAAAGTGATTACTTTGAAGCCCAAATCAAAAAACTAAGCTAAACGCTCATGTTCGTCGTACTTGGTATTCTCTCGGTCTTGATCGCTGCCGCCCTAATCTTCGTGGTGGTCATCCAAAATAGCAAAGGCGGCGGTTTGTCCTCCACGTTCGGTGGTGGTGCTACCCAGATCATGGGCGCTCGTCGCAGCAATGAGTTTATCGAAAAGGTAACCTGGTACCTGGCCGGGGCCTTGGCGGTCATCGCATTTTTGGCTAACATCATCACCGGTGCACCCTCCGATACGGTGGAGCAAATTCGCATGATGCAAAACATCGAAAACCAGATCATCCAAGAGCCGGTGTCGATGCCTGATGCGGCTCAGTACGAAAGCCTCCCCGAAGAAGCAGCTCCTGCCGAGGGTGAATGATCTCAACGAAGACCTTGCCGATCACATGGCCTGCGTGTTTTTTGATCAAACACGCAGCTTTTTTTGGGCTTTCGCCTGGCAATGTGCTTGGCGAATTAGGAATTTTCCTCTACCTTTGTCCTCCACTAGCAAAAAGCGTTGAATCATGGCTAAGAAGAGCAAAGCAATTCGGGTGCAGGTGATCTTGGAATGCACCGAGCATAAGGATTCCGGTCAGCCCGGTACTTCCCGCTACATCACGACCAAAAACCGCCGGAATACCACTGCCCGCCTGGAATTGCGCAAGTACAACCCGATCTTGCGCCGCCACACCGTTCATAAAGAAATCAAGTAAGCTGATTCGTCATGGCAAAAAAGACCGTAGCAGGCTACCGCGATAAGTCGCAAGCCAAAACCTTCACCAAGGTGATCATCCCGATCAAAAACGCCGAAACCGGTGCCTACTCTTACCGCGAAGAGATTATTCCGACCGATATGGTCAAGGAGTATCTGAAAGACCAGAAGGATGGCTGACTTTTAGGAGCAGCTTCGTACCCTCGCAAAGAAATCCAGCCGCCTTCGCTGGATTTTTTTGTTTTTGGGGTATCTTGCCAGACAGCAAAACGCATCTTTCGTTCGTTAGTAGCAAAAACTTCTTATGAAGATACCTGCCTGGCTCGAGGGCCTACTTCTCACGGCCTGCCTGACTTGGACCTTTCCCCTCCAAGCGACCATCATTCCGGTAACTAGCCTCGCCGACAGTGGGTCAGGCTCGCTGCGCG
>CAYVAP010000467.1:0-4554 GCA_964449365.1 uncultured Bacteroidia bacterium | reverse complement strand
TAAGCCCCGATAATCAGCCGTTTTGCAAAAGGATCGGAGTAGCCGATTCCAGCATAACTAGCAGTAATTGACCGCATCCTACTAGACATGAGCTTTTGGCGCGCTCGTTTTTGGCCAAGCTGGCCAAGATTGGACAAGATTAACGAGATAGCTTTCAGGTGCTTATGACCCTGTGAATCTTGAAATTCTGTCTGAGTGGATGATGTCTAGTAGTCTGAATTGACCGTTTGAAATTCGTATAAGATCCTGGCCAGCAGCAGTTTCGATTACGAATAACTGATCGCGCATATCGAATGCGGAGCCCTAGCGCCTTTCAAGCCACAGAAAGTGGCGTTGGTTGATCTGCTGGCGAGGGGAAATGCAAGTCTGGGAAAGCGCTGAGTTTTCATTTTCCCTGGATAACATTGATCCGCGCTTTTGGTCTATGAAAATAAAGGGTAAGTTCGTCTTTCAGATGAGGCAAACGAAAACGCTTTCCTGCTCTCCCGCCCCTCCTCTGTTGCCGCAATTTACCTTTATGAGTAAGTCATCCTTTTATCTGTGCTGTCTGCTGCTCTTGCTTTCGCTCCGGGCTCCGGCCCAGGCTTTGCTGCGGGGCCTGGTATTTGACAAGCATAGTGAGTCGCCCCTCGCTCAGGTGTCGGTTTCGCTGCTGAATGGTTCTTACTCTGGGCTCACCGATCAGGCTGGCTCTTTCAAAATCGAAGGAGTGCCGCCAGGGATCTATAAGGTTCGGTTTTCCAAGCGAGGCTACCAAAGCGTAACCAAAACCGTGGAGATGAAAAAGTCTCAGGTTTATTCTATGGGAGCTGGCCTACTGCCGGTGGGGCTGGGCCTGGACCGCGAGGAATTGGATTCGCCCCATGGCTATCACCGCGACCCTTTCGGTTCGCCCTACGCCCAGCAGCGGATTTCTATGGCCCCATGGGATCAGCAGCAACGAATCACGCTGACGGAGGGCTTGGCTCAGCAGGCGATTTTTTGGCGCATCGACCCCAACTACGCGACTTCGACGGTGCAGTTGCGCGGCCTGCGGCCCCATCACATCAATTGGAACTTCAACGGCATCCCGCTCAGCCCAAGCAGTCAACGCCCGTACGGATGGCTCACGGGTGCTCTCTTCGATCCGCTAACCCTGCAGAAAGTTGAGGTGCAGCGTGGTACCGGTGGTTTGATTTATGGTCCAGCCGGAAGCGCAGGCACGGTACACCTGCATGATCAGACGCCCACCTTTAGCGGGCAAGGGACCGAAGTACACGGACAGGCCACGTTGCAGGGCCAAGCCCCAAGCTCACGCTATGGGGGACGCGGCCAGCTTTCATTTCATCGCCCTAGTCTGGCGGTGCAGGCAGCAGGAACCTGGTTTCAATGGCGCGACCTGCAAGCCCCTACGATGGGCGACTCATTTCCCGGTAGTGGCTTCGAGAGCCGACATGCTCACCTGAGCGGTAGCGTTCGACTCTCGCCGACCCACACGCTGACCATGGGCTACCGTCGCGCTGAGCAGCGGGGTGCCGACCTGTCTACGCCCCTGCGCCCCCAAAGCTGGCCTGATCAGCGCAACCTAGGTCGCCATCAGTTGGGCTGGCTATGCCTCAAGGGCCATTATCAGTCAGCCTGGCTGCAGCAACTGCGGCTGACCGTCGGCTATCAACGCCTGGACGAAACGCGTCAGGCGTCCGAGCCTGCGCGCAGTCCCGTGCTGACCACCCAGGAGCGCATCGATACCTGGTCGACTCGCCTGGAGTTGCAGTCTGCGCCAGGAGCCTACTGGCACATCGTCTCGGGAGTAAGCCTGCTCAACGAGCAAGCCAGCAGCTTCCGACAGGAGGTGGACGGCGGCAATGGCCTCCGTCGCTTGTCAGGCAGCTTGCCCGATGGGGCCACGGCCACGCAGGTGGGTGCGTATAGTCTGCATACCTTTGATATTCTCAAGCTCAACTTGGAGGCGGGGGTACGAGCCCAAGCCAACCTGCACCAGGGCATGGCCCCAGAGGCAGCCATCGATCAGTGGCAGGATCTTCAGCTCACCTACAACGTGAGCGGGATGCATCCGCTTTCGAAGGAGTATCAGGTGGTGGCCAATCTGCAATCGGGCTACCGCGCGCCGAGCTTGTTTGAGCGGGGCGGTATCGCGCCTATTGGGCCGGGCCTGGCCGTACCTGCCGATAGCGGGCTGCTGGGCGAGCGTAGCTTTACCTCCGAAGTGGGCCTCAAGGCGCAAACCCAGCATTTTAGCGGTAGGGTGATGTTTTACCGAACCTTTTTCCAGGATCGGATCGGCTATCAAGCGGGGGAGTACCAGGGAAATTCGGTCTTTTTGGGCTTACCCGTCTATCAGGTCAACAACCAGGGCGAAGGCTACGTCGCGGGGATGGAGGCTTCGGTAGAGGTGCCAGTGGGCCGCATGGTGTCGCTCTACGGTAGCCTGGTGTATAGCTACGGAGAGAATCTGCGTACCGATCAACCTCTACCTGGCATTCCGCCCATCAACAGTCGCTTGGGGGTGTATCTCCACCATCGCCTGGGCGTCTGGAGCCGCTTTGAATGGCGCTACGCCGGGGAGCAAGATCGCCTCGCCCCTCTGGATCGCCTCGACCCCGCCATCGTGCAAGGAGCGCGCGCGGCCTGGAACATCATCGACTTGCAGGTCGGCTATGACTTTAACTGGGGCTACCTGACAGTGGGTGTCTTCAACCTGCTCGACACGTACGCCCAACCTTTAGGGGCGGGAGTGCCCCTGCCCGGACGCCGCGTGATAGGATCGGTGCAGATCGGGTTTTGAGAGAGTGAACGGGGGACTGATCGTCTCCCGCATATCCATCTCTCATCTCTGTGCCACCTTGCACCCAGCTGAGCTTTTCGCCAAATTCAAAGCCGTTCGGGTTCAAAGTTTTACTGGCCGGGCCCAGCATCATGTTTTCTTTGCCTGTGGTTGTACTTTCGCTTCGTTCTCAGCATTTTCTTACGCGGATCGCTTTTGCGATCATGCTACTGGACATGAGCCTTTGGCGCGCTCGTTTTTTGATAGGATGGACAAGATAAACGATGAACAGGATTAACGAGTTGGCTTTCAGGTGCCTATGATCCCTCGAATCCTAAAATCCTGTCCAAATTGATCGATGATGCCTAGTGGCATGTTTTGCGATGTATTTCACCCCCTCAAACCATTCTCCATTGATATGATTGCCAATCGCGCTATGTTTACCGAAAAAGACCTTGCCCAAATCCAATCTCGCGGTAGCGACCTTGCCACTGTCGAGCAGCAAGTCAAAAACTTCGAGACGGGTTTTCCCTACCTCGAAATCATCAAAGCTGCTACGGTCAACGATGGCATCCTACGGCTCAACGAAGCGGCCATTGCCCAGGCGGTCGCTCGCTACGAATCGCAGTTGGGCGAGAAGAAGACGGTCAAGTTTGTGCCCGCCTCGGGTGCAGCCAGCCGCATGTTCAAGGCGTTGTTTAGCTTCATGGAGAGCTATGACGGCAGCGAGGAAGCGAAGCAAGCCTTCGAAACCCAAAAAGGCCCGGTGCATGAGTTTTTCGAGCGGCTGGAAGACTTTGCGTTTTACGATTCGCTCGACGCGACTTTTGGTGAAGAGTCGCTGGCCGAGCTCAAAGCCCAGGGCGAATATGTCCGCATCCTAAAGCACTTGCTCACCGACGAGGGGCTGGGCTACGGGCAGTTGCCCAAGGGCTTGCTGGAGTTTCATGCCTACGACGATGGCAGCCGTACCCCTATGGAAGAGCACCTGGTCGAGGCGGCCAACTACGCCACCCGGCAAGGCGGTATCGGGTATCTGCACTTCACCGTATCGCCCGAGCATCGCGACCGCTTCGAGGAGTTGGTCAAGGATCAGAAAAGCCACTACGAAACCCTCTATGGGGTTAAGCTGGCGGTTTCCTTTTCGGAGCAAAAGCCCGCTACCGATACCATCGCGGTGGACATGGAAAACCGCCCCTTCCGCGAGGACGATGACAGCTTGCTCTTCCGCCCTGGCGGCCACGGCGCGCTGATCGAAAACCTCAATGACATCCAGGCCGATATCGTCTTCATCAAAAACATCGACAATGTGGTGCCTGACCGCCTCAAGCCGACCACCTACACGTACAAAAAGGCCATTGCTGGCGTATTGCTGGAGTTTCAGGAGAAGATTTTCAGCTACCTCAAGGCGCTGCAACAGCCTAGCATGGAGCTGCTACTGGAAGTAGAGACCTTCATGAAGGAGACGCTGTGCTTTTTGCCTGCGCCTGCCTACGCAGACATGGACCAGGCGGGCAAGGCGGCTTATCTGCGTGAAAAACTCCATCGCCCCATTCGCGTCTGTGGCATGGTCAAAAATGAAGGCGAACCCGGCGGTGGCCCTTTTTGGGTAAAAAACAGCGACGGCAGCATCTCGCTACAAATCGTCGAAAGCGCCCAAATCGACACCGACAATCCCGACCAGAAAGCCATCATGCAAAACGCCACCCATTTCAACCCAGTGGATCTGGTCTGCGCGCATCAAGACCACAGGGGCGAGGACTTCGACCTGCTGCGGTACCGCGATCCTA
>CAYVAP010000466.1:0-4556 GCA_964449365.1 uncultured Bacteroidia bacterium | reverse complement strand
TGCTAAAAGAGAACAACACCCTCTTCAAGAGCCTGATCAAGAACCTCGAGAATAATCCCGAGCTGTATCAACTGGTCTTTCGGCTCATCATCGAAGGGGAAAAAATCTCCTTCAATCCGCACGAACCGGTCATCAGCTTGGGTCGTTTATATGGCATTTTCAAAGACAACGGTAGCCTGAAAGTGCACAACCGCGTCTATGAGCAACTCCTGTATGAATACATGAGCGTCAAGACGGAAGTCAACATGAGCCGCCTGCCCAATTATGGCGAGCATTTCCAGACTGCCAATCAGGGCCTGGACATGGAGGCCGTCCTGCTGCGCTTCCAGCAGTTTATGCGAACCGAGCACAGCCCCAAAGATGCGGCTTTCCTGGAGCGCAACGGCCGGCTGGTATTCCTGGCTTTCCTCAACCCCATCATCAATGGCAGGGGCCACATGTTCAAGGAGGTGCAAATCTCCGAAGAGCGCCGCCTCGACGTGGTCGCCACCTATCTCCAGCACAAATACATCATCGAACTCAAGCGCTGGTACGGCCCTACTTACCACCAAAAGGGCCTCGACCAGCTCGCCGACTACCTCGACCGGCAGGAGGTGGACGAAGGCTATCTGCTGATTTTTGAGGCGGAAAAGGAGAAAACTCACCGGCAAGAGTGGATCGAGCACCGGGGGAAGCGGGTCTTTGCGGTGTGGGTGTGAGGGGGGCAACTGGCAGCAGCAAGACAGAAAAGCAAAAGCTTTTCCCTATCCTCATGCTTCCAACCCCAACCGGAGCCAAGCATGAACGCCGTCGAAATCGAAGCAGCCGTATCCGAACTGGTCGCCCAGCCCTTTGACCAGGCGGAGTTTCCCTTTGCCTTCCTGAAACCCACTTTCCCAATCTGAGAAGTTGTATTTTCGAGGCTCAAAGTCTCGAAGCATATGGTTGTCTACACCAAAAATGACAAAATGCTTATGAAAGCAAGCGCCTGGACCACCCAGGTTTAGTGGCGGGGATGTTTGAGGAGCTGGGTTTGGGCGAGGTGGTAGATGAGGCGCTAGGGAGCGATGTCGGCTCCAAACTCAGCCTTGGTATGTGCCTCAAGGCGATGATTATCAACGGCTTAGGTTTCGCGACGCGGTCCTTGTATTACTTTTTTCGCCCCGATTAACCGCTGCGCTCCCTCTGCGAAAGGTTTCTGAGGGATCTCGCCAGGCGCGCCAAGGCTCACCCCTTTTTCTCGAACAACAGCGAAAAACCCGCCACGAACACCGCAGCAAAGGCCACCCAAAAGCCCGGCCCGGCCATTGCGAAGAAATTGAAATCCAGGCCCACTTCCTTACCCAAGATCTGGGTGCTTTTGTCCTGGCTGATCCAGAAAAAGATGCCCCAGCCCAAGGCCAGAAAAAACAGGTTGAACATCACCCCACGCTTGAAGGAGCGCCCGGTGAGGCCGCGAAAGAGGTACCCCAACGATAGCAACAGGTAAAATACCGGGCCAGTCAGCACGATGAAGAGCCCGGCCATCTGTACATAGCCTTTGGGCTCGGAGATATTTTCCCACAGATTGGTGATCAAGTCAATGATGGCTTTGCCGTGCTCGGTTTGGTACAAATCAAAATAGTCCAGCCAGGCGGTGGTGTAGCTGTAGCCGCTCACGGTGGCTTCGGCGATCTTGATGCCCAGAAGGTTCTGCTCGAAGTGCAAAAAGGGCAGAAAAAACGCACCGAGGCCCGCAAGGCCAGCGATGATCAGCATGATTTGTTCTAGTCGCATAGGGATAAATTCGGAGTTAAGGAGGAGGGGGAATTCACAGGTCAACGCACCTTTCCACGTTCCACTCTCTCAAAGATACGGATTACATCCAAAGGTTTGCCCTCAATCGGCCCAGACCAGCGCATCTACCCGCAGCAGGGTCTGGCTGAGGGTCTGCCAAGTTGCGCCGTCGTTTTCGGAAAGATAGGGATTACCGGCGTTGGTGCCAAAAGCCATGCAGCCCTGATGCCGGGCGAAGGAATGCCGCAGCACGATGTCGAAGGCATGCTGTTGAGGTAAGCAACGCGAGAAAAATAACTTCTTCCTTTTGAAAGGCGAATGCCTTGATGAGCAGCGGTTTATACTGTTCATTGATCCATGTTCATTGTTCACTGTTACTAAGCCATGCTGCCTCGAGCTCTTTTCACCCCCGTAGCCCCCTCGAGGGGGCATTTAGACAGGGTTGAGCTTCGCTCCATAGAAGGAAGGATCCCCCTTGAGGGGGACACAGGGGGTGAGCAGCAACCTATCATGAAGCGTTTTTCTATGATAATCAGAACCTTACAAATGGAGGCGTACCACCCAAAAACGGAATGGTCAGGAACTTTCCAGTTTCAGGTAGGGCACTAGGGGCGGCTCGGATATCCTTACGCTACTCATCAGTTTGATTTCTGGTAAATGTTTTTATTGTGGGGTGCGACAACTCTTTTCCACTTCTTCGTTTTAGTAATGGCATAGGTTGGTCTGTTCGCAGCCAACCGTTCAAAACGATTATCTTTTGAAACCCATCGATTCTGCTTCTCCCCCCTTGCCCCCTCGTTCTTCTCGTTTTTTGTCTCCACGCAATCGCAATCCGAGTCTGCTCATGCCAGATATCCTCAATGATTCCCACGATCCGCTCTGGTTTAAAGATGCCATCATTTACGAAATTCACATCAAGGCCTTCAACGACAGCAACGCCGACGGCATCGGCGACTTCGACGGCCTGATCGAACAACTCGACTACCTGCAAGATCTGGGCGTAACGGCCATTTGGCTGCTGCCGTTTTACCCTTCGCCACAGCGCGACGGGGGCTACGACATCTCCGACTACTTCAGCATCAACCCCGACTACGGCACGGTCAAGCAGTTCAAAACGCTCATGAAAAAGGCCCACAAGCGCGGCCTCAAGGTCATCACGGAGTTGGTGATCAACCATACCTCCGATCAGCACCCGTGGTTTCAGCGGGCGCGCAAGGCCAAGCCTGGCTCCAAATACCGCGACTACTACGTCTGGAGCGATACCCCGGACAAGTACAAGGATGTTCGCATCATCTTTCAGGACTTCGAATCCTCCAACTGGACCTGGGACCCGGTGGCTGAGTCGTATTATTGGCACCGCTTTTACTCCCATCAGCCCGACCTCAACTACGACAACCCTGCGGTGCAGGAGGAGGTCTTCAAGATCATCGATTTCTGGATCGACCTGGGAGTGGATGGCTTCCGCCTCGATGCGGTGCCCTACCTCTTCGAGCGCAACGGCACCAACTGCGAAAACTTGCCTCCTACCCATGAGTACCTCAAAAAGCTGCGGGCTCACGTGGAGAAAAAGGCTCCCCACGTGATGCTGCTGGCCGAGGCCAATATGTGGCCCGAGGACTCGGCATCCTACTTCGGCGATGGCGACGAATGCCACATGAACTATCACTTCCCTATCATGCCGCGCATGTTCATGGCCCTCAAGATGGAAGATCGCTACCCCATCATCGACATCATCGACCAGACGCCCGATATTCCGGAAAACTGCCAGTGGGGCATATTTTTGCGCAACCACGACGAGCTGACCCTGGAAATGGTGACCGACGAGGAGCGCGACTACATGTACCGGGCCTACAACAAAGACTCACTTTCGCGCATCAACCTGGGCATTCGCCATCGCCTGGCTCCGCTGCTGGACAACCACCGCCAAAAGGTCGAGCTAATGAACTGCCTGCTCTTTTCGCTGCCTGGTACCCCGGTGGTCTACTACGGCGATGAGATCGGTATGGGCGACAATGTCCACCTGGGCGACCGCGACGGAGTGCGCACCCCCATGCAGTGGAGCCCCGACCGCAACGCGGGCTTTTCGCAGGCCCACCCGCACAAGCTTTTCCTGCCCCTGATCAACGACCCCGAGTATCACTACGAAACGGTCAACGTCGAGACCCAGCAAAACAATTCTTCCTCGCTGCTGTGGTGGATGAAGCGCATCATCGCCATCCGCAAGCGCTACCAGGCTTTCGGGCGCGGCGATATCCAGTTCCTTTCGCCCGAAAACGCCAAGGTGCTGGCCTTCACCCGCAGCCACCAAGAGGAGCACCTGCTGATCTTGACCAACCTTTCGCGCCACCCGCAAGCGGTGGAGCTGGAATTGCCCGATTTTGAGGGCTACCGCCCGGTGGAGGTCTTTGGGCAGACGCCCTTTCCCACCATCGAGGGCGGTACCAATCGCTTTACCCTTGGGCCTTATGGCTACTACTGGTTTGTGCTGGAGCCCGAGGAGGTGCGCGACAAAAACGAACCCAAGCCCCTAGAGGTGGCCTGGGCTCCCAGCCGATGGACCCAGCTGGCCAAGCCCAACGGGTTGACCCTATTGGCTGAAGACATCCTGCCCAATTACCTCACCCGCAGTGATCGATTCGTACCCCCAAGCCGGGTGCTCGACAGCGTGAAGGTCGAAATCGCCCGACAGGTCAACTACGAAGGGGGACAAGCCCTGCTGCTGATCGTCAAAGGGGTCTTTACCGAGGGCTTTCCGGAGTGGTATTTTCTGCCCCTGACGAGGGGCGAAGGCGACCCCGCAC
>CAYVAP010000465.1:0-4564 GCA_964449365.1 uncultured Bacteroidia bacterium | reverse complement strand
TGGTTTGGGGCGATTGTTTTTGGACAAGATTGACAAGAGGGCTTTCGCCAGTGGTCTGGGGCGATTGTTTTTGGACAAGATTGACAAGAGGGCTTTCACCAGTGGTTTGGGGCGATTGTTTTTGGACAAGATTGACAAGAGGGCTTTCGCCAGTGGTTTGGGGCGATTGTTTTTGGACAAGATGGTCGTGGCTCCAACTGGGAGTTGAGCCTGCTGGGAGCCTTGATAGTCAGCAGCCCCCAGCGAGCCAACTCCCTATCGACGCCACCACCCTTTTTTTTACCCCATTCATCCCCCACCGATATGAAACTGAAACAAATCATGGGAATTGCCATCACCTTGCTGGGCATGCTTTGCATCGGATTTGGTGCCTATGTGCTCATGATGGGCGAAACCCAACTCTTTGGCTCTGCGATCAATCGCTGGGAAGCCCTGGTCCCCTTTTTCCTCGGCTTGGTCTTTTTTGGCACAGGCATCTCTTTGGTGCGTAGTAGTGCTTGATCGCCGCATCGAAAGCGCCTCGATCGCGTGGCCTGGTTTCTGTATTTCCCGAGAGGCTTCGTATATTTATCTATCAAACCTCAGGAGACTTATTCACGTCTCTGGAGGGATGGGTGATCTGTGTCGAATGTACCGCTCACTGATCCCTATTCATTGTTCACTGCTATTTTGTATGATCAACTTCGGTATCGACCTCGGCACCACCAACAGCGCCATCGCCAAATTCGACCAAGGCAACGTGCTGATTTTCAAGAATCCCATCAGCCAGAAGGACACCCTCCCCTCGGTGGTGGCCCTGCGCAACGGTCGCCTGCTGGTGGGCGAAAAGGCCCGCGAATTTCTCAAGCGCGAACCACACAACGTCGCGGCGGGCTTCAAGCGCAAGATGGGCACCGACGAGACCTTTCGCCTGGCCGACGAAACCAAGACCCCCGTGGAACTCTCCGCCCTGGTGCTGCGCGAGCTGAAAACCTTCATCCACAGCGGCGAAACGCACCAAGCCGCCGTGATCACCATTCCGGCCTCCTTCGACACCATCCAAAGCAACGCCACCAAAGCGGCAGGCAAGCTCGCGGGCTTCGAAGAGGTGCTGCTGCTGCAAGAGCCCATCGCGGCCAGCCTGGCCTACGCCAATCAAGATGACCGCAGCGACTTCGACGATGGCCAATGGCTGGTCTATGACCTCGGCGGAGGCACCTTCGACGTAGCCCTGGTGCGCATCCAAAATGGCGAGATGAAGGTGGTCGACCACGAGGGCGACAACTTCCTCGGCGGCAACGACATCGACCGCGCCATGGTCGACGAACTGATCGTGCCCTACCTGGAGTCGCAAGGTACCTTTGCCAACCTGAGCCAGGAGATGAAAAGTGCCGCCGGCAAATACAACGCCCTGTACCAAAAGCTCCTACTACTAGCCGAGGAGGCCAAAATTCAGCTTACGGCCAGCGACAGCGCCGAGGTCGAATTCGAGACCCAAGACGACCGGGGCGAGGCAGTAGAAGCCTATCTGACCATTCCCCGCGAGCAATTCGAAAACCTGGTGGAGCCCGTGCTGGCCCGCACCACCCGCATGATGGTGCGCATGTTTCAGCGCAACCAACTCAAACCCAGCGCGCTACGCTTCGTGCTGATGGTAGGCGGCTCGACCTACATCCCCTACATCCGCGCACAGGTGGCCGAGCGCCTGGGCATCGCGGTCAACACCGAGGTAGATCCCACTACCGCCGTGGCGGTAGGCGCAGCCTATTACGCCGGCAGCCGGGCGCGCAAGCAAAAAACCGCTCCCAGCGAATCTCCTGAAGCCGAAACCACCTCGCCACGCCTTTCGGTCAAAGTGGCCTACCAGAAAGCTACCCAAGAGAAAGAAGAGTACTTCACCGCCAAATTCGAAGGCGACACCGCAAGGCTAAGCTATCGCATCACCCGCGCTGACGGCGGCTACGACAGCGGCGAGCAGCCCCTCACTGAGCAGATCAAGACCTTCCTGCCCCTCATTCCCGAGGCGTACAACCAATTCACCCTCAAGGTCTACGACCTGCAGGGCAACCCCGTGCCTACCGATGCGCCAGTCATCGGCATCACCCAGGGGCGCTTCAGCGTGGTCGGGCAGCCCCTGCCGCTAGACATCTGCCTGGAGGTCGACGACGTGGAAAACAACACCACCGCACTGGAGGCGGTCTTCGAAAAAAACGAGGTGCTGCCCCTCAAGAAGACCCTGACCAAGCAGATGACTCGCACCATCGCCAAAGGCTCTGACGATCGCCTGACCATCAACGTGGTAGAGGGGCCACGCACCGCCCTGCCGGCGGCCAACCAGCCTATCGGCTTCATCAGCATCGAGGGCAAGGCCCTCACCCGCGATCTGGTGCGCGGCTCCGACGTGGAGATCACCCTGGAAATCAGCGAATCGCGCGACCTGACCATCAACGCCTACCTGATGATGACCGATCAAGAGTACCAGAATGTCTTTCAGCCTTCGGTCCGTGCCGTCAACGTCAGCCGTCTGGCCGAGGAGTTGCAGGCCCTGGCCGAGAAGATGCGCCGCGAGATCTCCGAAGCGGAAGATATAGGCAACTACGAGCAGGCCCAGCAGTTGGTGGACATGGAGTTCGAGATTCTGGAGCTGGCCGATCAGGCCCGCAAGATGTCTGCCGACGATAGCACCGACGCGCGCTTTCAGATCGAGGATCGCAAGCGGCAACTGGCCCGCGAGGTAGACGAGATGACCCGCGACAAGTTTATCATCCGGGTGAAAAACGAGTACTTCGAAACCAAGCGCAACCTGGAGTTTACCCTCGAAGGCTACGAGGCCAGCGAGGAGGCGCAGCAGCAGTACGAAGACCTCATCGCGCAGGAAAAAGGCGTATTGGCCACCAATAGCTCGCTCAAGATCCGCGACCTGATCGATCAACTCAACCGACTGAGCTGGCGCATCCGCTGGCAGAGCAGCCGCTACATCCGCGAGCTCTTTAGCGCCCTGATTTACGGGCGCTTTGGCCCCTTCACCGATACCGAGCGCGCCAACGACCTGATCATCAACGGCCAAGAAGCCCTCGAAAATGGCAACGACGACCAACTGCGCGTGATCATCAATCAGCTCTTCGAACTGCTACCCCCCGCCCGCAAGCAGCAGGTGAAGTACGGCGGCACGGGCATTGGATGATGCAGCTACGCGGCTTGTACAGGGGGGGTAGGGGCATGGAAGGATGAAGGTTTCGGTACAGACCAGCCCTTCATACGCCCTGCGTAGCCTGGGCCACTCACCTACATAAACGATCGGGGGTATAAGGTACTCAGGCACAGCTTTTATCTTCCGTTTATATTGGCTTACAGCTTTTTTGTATCTTGAGAAAAATCTAAGCTCTATGAGTTTACCTGATTCCGCTTCTCGCCATGTAGAAGTGATCGAATACCCCTCTTCAGACGGACAACCCATGGCTGATAGTACCAAACAGGCTCGCTGGATCATCACCCTCTACAACAACCTGCGGAGCCTGTTTCAAGGCCAGGAGGTGTTTGTCGCGGCTGATCTGCTTTGGTACCCCGTGCAGGGCAATCCCAAATTGCGCCAAGCGCCCGACGTAATGTTAGCCTTTGGCCGACCGGATGGTGATCGCACTTCGTATAAGCAATGGGAAGAAGCCAGCGTTACGCCACAAGTGGTCTTTGAGGTGGTTTCGCCGTCGAATACCCCCATGGAGATGTTTCGCAAAATGGCCTTTTATCGCCGCTACGGCGTGGAGGAGCTGATCGTGATCGATCCTGGCAAAAAGGAAGAAGACGCCGAGAGCTTTCTGCCTCATTTGCTCACCCAGAGCGACCAGGCCACCAGCGACTTTGAGGTGGTCGAGTGGACCAGTCCTCGCCTGGGCGTACGCTTCCGGCAAGAAGGGCAGAAAGTACAGGTGTTTTACCCCGACGGCAGCCCGTTTCGCAGCTTCGAAGCGATCAAGCGCGCCTGGGAGACAGAAAAACAACGTGCTGAGGCCGCCGAAGAAGCTGTCAAAGCCGCCGAAGAACGCGCCGAGGCCGCCGAGGCCGAGTTGGAGCGATTGCGCAAGCTGATGGAAGGGAAGGGCTGATGGCTTGGTGAAATCAATGATAGCAACGTTGCACCGCCCTCCTCTCAGGAGAGATGACCTCCTGCATCAAATTGATCATCCACGCAGGAATAAGGTCTGAGAAAACGCAAAAAAACCGATACACAGCGGCTCACAGGCCCCCGGTATCGGCTGAACAAGACGGTAAATCACCTGATTAGGTAAGCCGAAAGTATTCCATTACGAATGACCGATCACGAATTTCGCATACGATCCACTAGCTATTAGTTTCGATCTGGAAAATGTGCCTCTTATAGCTTCAGGGAGATATTTTGAGTGATGCTCATACCTTACCGAAACGAAAGTGTGTCGTTAATTCCAGGCAAATAGCCCTGATTGGCTCTGCGCAGCTCGGGTAACTCACCTATATGAAAGGGGCGTAGGAGGCTTCAGCACAGGCCAGCCCCCCCATATTGGCTCACTCAGTGGCCGCCCAAGCGGCTATCTTTACTTTCAACCTTGAA
>CAYVAP010000464.1:0-4569 GCA_964449365.1 uncultured Bacteroidia bacterium | reverse complement strand
CGAGACTGGGGCGGTTCTTGTCGATTGATCCGCTGGCGGCTAAGTATCCGTTTTATAGTCCGTATGCCTTCTCCGGGAATCGGGTGATTGACGCAGGCGAGTTGGAAGGGTTAGAGCCTGTAGGAAAGGTAACTCCCATGGAAGATCATGTTGATAAAAGTCGGCAAGGTACTCTGAAGGATGGAAGGAGCTACTCTATGTATCTCGCTCTTGCTCATGGAGAAAATGGTTTTAAGACAAATGACCCAAGTGGTAAGCAGGCTTTTTGGATATTAGAGGCAGAAAATCCAGAAGGCCAAGCAGGTAAATCTAGTTACTTTGGGGATTACCGAAACGAAGAAGCGGGAGAATGGACTCTTTACCGAAATGATGAAACAATACGTCAAAATCGAAAAGAAGCGGGAATTGGTTTCCAGAAAGCTGCTGTAGGTACAGTCTACGGTGTTGGCTTGACAATAGGGGGAGTTTCGGCAGTTTCTGCTGTTGGGTATGGTGCAGTTGCATCTTTCTTTGAAACCACCAGTTTGACTTGGGGACAAAGAGGGGCCCTTGGGGGAATTGAATTCTTGAATCAAGGGCTTGCCAACAGAGGGGATCTGGCTAAGACTGATGTTGGGGATATTATCGTAGCAGCTTCAGGCTTTAAATTATTCACCGGAGCATTACTTACCAGTGCAGTAGACTTCACTCCTTTTTCTGAGGATAGAATTATTTCCTTCACAGGATATGGTAAGAATTTGAATCAATCCGGGCTAGAACTAGGTCTAAGTATGATATTTGGATCATCAGGTGATTTCGTCTCGGGAATGACGAAAAAATACGCAAATCCATTGCCTCAGATGGGGTATTTGATTCGTCAGCAGGCTGATATGCTTTCTAAGCAGATTACTAATTCTGCAAAATACTTCTTTCCCGAAACTTTTGATGCACAATAAATAATTTCAAAATAAAATCTTATGTCAGGCAATAACAAAAAGCGGAATAATATAATATTTTTTACAGGCTCGCTCGTACTTTGTGTCCTCCTCTATTTTAAAGAGAGTCTTGTGTATGATTTTGGGGAATATAAGTATACGGTTGCCTACAACTTTAAATACGCCCCTGCTCATAGCGGGACTTATTATAGTTACAATTATCGCATAGATGGAGAAGAGTATTTGAGTTCAGTTAGAATTGGACATAACGTAAACTATGGATTTTTCAAAAAATCTGACAAATACCTAGTTCGCTACCCAGTAATTGCAAAGTGGGATGTAGTTGAAATCTACCTTGAATACAAGCTGCCTGACACCACGAGTATTCCTTATGAGGGATGGGATAGCATCCCCGCTTGGATCATTGATTCGCCTCAGCCGTAGTGCCTTTGTCCCATTCTCCTATCATACACCAGTAAAAAAGTAGATTCCGGTCTAGGTGAGTCTAAATCTCGCTAGCGCTGGTCTGTCCAGTCCCTACATAGCTCGCGCCACGACTCCGTCGGGCGTGTCTGCCTCCCGGTCCCCGACCGCCGTATCCCGAAGCCATCTGTCCCGACCGCTCCTCAGAGCAGTCGGGACAGGGTATTTCCGGTTGAGTCTAAATCTCGAAGTCGTACCCATTTTGGGCCTTGAGGCGCTTGGCCAGCAGGCTCATCTGCTCCTGATAGTCCTCCTTGATGTCGAGCAGGAGATAGACGAAGTCCTTCACCTCCTCTTCGGGGTAAGTGGCCAGGAGATGATCCACGTCTGCGATCGCTTGGGAGATCAAGCGTTGGAGATAGTAGATACGGTCAGAGAGCGGACGTTTCATTGGATCAGTTGTCAGAAGGCGGATCGGTATCTGTGGATACGTTGGGATCGAGGGGCAGTTGCAGGTCTTCCTCGCTCTCCGGCGGGTGATGGCCATTAGTTCGTTTGGCCGGGAGCTTGGCTTTGAGGGTATCGAGGGCCTCAGTGGCCTCGTCAATTCGTTCGATGTAGGAATCAATGCTCTTCTGCATGGCCTGCTGCAAGGCAGGGTCCTGGGCTTGAGCTTTGCGCTGACGCAAGGTCTCTAGATCAGCCTGAAGCTGCTCGATCTGCCGTTGGAGTTGGTTGATTTTGTTGAAAAGGTCCATTGCGATGATAGGATAAGAGGTGAAACAGGGAGGCTAGAGCCTGGCCATATTCTGCTCGAAGAACTCCTTGAACCGCTTGCCCGTCAGCATCTTGTCGATCAATCGGAAAATCGTCTGTCGGTCCTCCTCGTCGAGCTGCTGGATAAGTCTCACCGGCTCGTTGAGGGGTTAGTGCTCAACCGAGACCTCTTGCGGCAGGTCTCCCTGGTAGTGGATAATCTGATCGGTCGTCATGCCAAAAAGCTGGGCCATCTTACAAAGCTCTTCGATGGTCAAGGCCCGTAGCCCCTTCTCGATTTTGCTGTAAGCAGACTTATCGACGCCGATGTGGTTGGCGATTTCGATCTGCTTGAGGCCCTTTTGCTCGCGAATGGCTTTGATGTTAGCGACTAAGTCCGCAGTCTAAAGATAGCGAAAAGGGCCACTATCAGCAATATCATAGACGAAGGGGAAAGAATTTATCTGCTTAAAAAGAAGCTTTTGAGCAACCTGGCGGTGGTGAAATAAAAAACCATCGTTACCATGACCATCCCCGACCTCAAATCCCACCTCAACCTCCTCGACGTCGCCGCGCATCTAGGCATCGAGATCGACCCACGCACGGGCCGGGCGCACTGCCCCTTCCACGCGGACAAGACGCCGAGCCTCCAGTTCAGCGAAGCCAAGCAAATCTGCACCTGCTTCAGCGGGCGTTGCGAGGCCGGGACCATGGACGTGATCAGCGCATCCACCACCGAGCGCTACCGCCAAAGCCATCCAACAGCACCACCCCCTAGACCACCCACAGCCCTAGCCTTTTTCTTTTCAACTGAACAGAAAAAGAACCCACCAGCCAGTCGCACCCAGCACAAAAAAGCCCTATCTTGGCGCCAGCCGATCTTTGACAGCAGGCTGTAGGGGTTTATCGTTTTGGCTTTCAGGGGCAGGAAGCCGATAACGAAATCTATGGCGCGGAGAATGCGGTCAGCTACAAGTATCGGGTGCATGATGCGCGGATCGGGCGGTTTTTGAGTTTGGATCCGCTGGCGCCGGAGTATCCGTTTTATAGTCCGTATGCTTTTTCTGGGAATCGGGTGATTGATGCCTTTGAGTTAGAAGGATTAGAGCCTGCCACAGATCAAGATCCTACCGTTCAGCCATCCCCACGTCAGAATGAACCTGGGTATGCATGGCTAGGTCCGGTAGAAATCACTGCCCAAGCCCCGCCAGGCTATGGCGAAAATAGCACCCTTTCTCCTTCTGAAGTTAGGGAAGGCGTTAGGGCAGCTACGGGTGGTAGGGACATGCAGCGAGATGTCCTGTTGACGATGGGAGGAACGATGGTGGCTGGAGCAGCCATCGGAGGAGGACTAATGGCAGCGCCTACCTTGGGGGCAGCAGTCAGTAATGCGCCAGGAGCATTGCGGGCTATGTGGGCTAATCCCTACACAAGGAACCTGTTTTTAATGGAGGTGTCAGCTACCGCTTTTGAGGTGGGAACTGGCTCAGACATGGGACCCACCGCAAATGATATCGTTCCACCGGGGGGGCGGCGTGCGGTACGAGAAGCTGTGGCCGGGGTAATAGAAAATACAGTTGAGGCTAATGCTGCAAGACAGCTAAGAAGGATCGAGCTAGATGCACAAGCAGCAGGCGTAAATTCTCACTTCTTTTCTCGCCATGGAGCAGGGACGAGCATTGAAGATCAGTACTTTCGGTCTCTTACAGGATTTACTCCTGATGGTTTCCAAAAAAATGTAGTGGCTGGCTCCAGGTTTTACACCCACAGCATACAGCTTCAGGCATTGCAAAGGGCACAAACCATTTATCGCCAAAACGGGAGTCGAGTTTTTGACTTCAATATAGGCTTTCCTGTTGGGGAAGGTTACAGATCAGGTGGGGGGCCACTACTTGAAGTACAGACTGTGAGAGCTGTTTTTCACCAGAATGGACACATGATAACGATGTTTCCGCTAATCGATTAGAATGCGAAGCTATGAAAAGCATGAAGAAAGTGAATCGATACTTCCTGGCTAGAATTCTTGAACCATGGATAGGTCTAGCAGACGACGACGATGCCTATGAGAGGTATGTCCACGTTGATTCGAACAATGAATCCCAAATTAAGACCCTGACCCAGAAAGAGTTGCAGCCTGTATTTTCATCTAAACCAATAGCCTTCCAAGAAGCTGCTAAAAGATCGCTTGCTTATTACTTATCTACAGATGCAGTTGACTTTGATCGGATTCTTGGGTCTTGTCTTTTACCTATTGAACTACCTCCAGACCCTAAAGAGTTTTACGAATGGATATGGGAGGTATTTTTCCCTGGCGATAGCTACCAAGTTACTAATCTGGAAGACTACGTAGAGAATCCAGACATTTATGAGCCGACTCGACTATCAAGTAAGAAATAGCAAACGATCTTTTGGCCCCGTTATCGCTGGTCTGTCCCGTTAGCAGAACGTAAGCTAGCGCGGGAGTCCTCTCCCATGT
>CAYVAP010000463.1:0-4585 GCA_964449365.1 uncultured Bacteroidia bacterium | reverse complement strand
AAGGCATTCGCCTTTCAAAAGGGGGAAGTTATTTTTCTCGCGTTACTAAATCGATGATATCCAGAGCCTGTTTGTTCTTTTCTACGGCGCAACGAATTCACTGACGTCCCCATCGATTACCGATTGCGAATTTCCAATTCTGCATTCACAATCACCTGGGCGGCGCGCTCCGAGGCCCCTTTTTCCCCTAGCTTTTGCTTCAGCTCCACGAAATCGGCCTGCATTTGGGCGGCGCGCGCAGGCTGCATCAGTTCCCGCAGGGTATCGGCGATCTGGTCGACGGTGCATTCGTGCTGGATCAACTCTGGCACGGCAGGCTTTTGCAAAATGAGATTGACCAGGCTGATGTAGGGCACCTTGATCAGGCGGCGGGCGATGTGGTAGGAAACGTAGGTGCCGCGGTAGACGACAATCTCAGGCACCTCGTGCAGGGCCGTTTCCAGGGTGGCAGTGCCCGAAGCCACCACCGCAAAGTCGGCCTGACGCAGTACTGGGTAGGTCTGGTTCATGACCAACTCGGCTCGTGAATCGCCCATCAACGCGCGATAAAAATCCTCGCCCCGACTCTGCGCACCGGCGATCACGAAGCGATGCGCCGGAAAGCGGTCGCATAGCCCCAGCATGGTGGGCAGCAGGCGGCTGATTTCTTGCTTGCGGCTGCCCGGCAGCAGGGCGATGGTGGAGGTGTCGCCCCTTTGGTGCGAGGTTTCGTCGATGGCATCCAGCAAGGGATGCCCTACGAAGGAGACATCGACCCCCTCGGCCCGGTAGAAATCCTGCTCGAAAGGTAAAATCACCAGCATCCGATCCACGTAGCGGCGGATTTTCTTGATGCGGCTCTTTTTCCAGGCCCAGATTTGCGGGGATATGTAGTAGTACAGCGGTGTGCCCAGCTTTTGGATGAAAGGAGCCAGCCGCAAGTTGAAGCCAGGGTAATCGATCAGCACCACCACGTGGGGTTGCCACTGCTGCATATCGGCTTTGACCGTGCGAAATAAGGCCCGGATGGTCCCCAGGTGGCTCAGCACTTCCCAGAAGCCCATGAAGTTGATGTCGCGCACATGCGCCACCGTCTCCATGCCTTGGCCGATCAGCCGATCGCCGCCCACCCCTCGTACCTGAAGGTCAGGCACGGTACGCCGCAGGGCCGCCACCAGGTTGGCTCCGTGCAGGTCGCCCGAGTCTTCACCCGCGATGAGGTAGAGTTTCATGAGAGATAATTAGAGGCGAGAGGTGAGAAGCGAGAGAAAAAGATGATCGGGGCGATCTCTCTCGCCGCGACGCGGCCTCAGGATTTCAGCGTCTCAAATTGCCACTGCGTCAATTCTGCCAACTCCCGATGCGCCGTGAGGTCATGGGTCATAGGGGTCACAGAGGCATATCCTGCCCGCAGGGCATAGATGTCGGTGTCTTCGCCTTCGTCTTGCAGGGCAAAGTTGCCGGTGAGCCAGTAGTACTTGCGCCCGTGTGGATCGGTGCGCTCGTCAAATTCTTCCACCCATCGCCCCATGGCTTGCCGCACCACCCGAATGCCTTGGAGCTCGCTGAGCGGAAGGTCAGGCACATTCACGTTGAGGAGTTGCCCTGGCTGAAGGGGCTGAGCCAGGGCTTGCGCGATGACGGCACGCGCTACCGCCTGAGCGGTGCTCATATCGGCTTCGTGCTGGTAATTGCCCAGCGAAAAACCAATGGAAGGAATCCCTTGCAGGGCCCCTTCGCGGGCCGCCGAGAGAGTACCCGAGTAGATGGCGCTGACCGAAGAGTTGTAGCCGTGGTTGATGCCCGAGAGGATGAGACTCGGCTGCTCATCCATTACCACCCCGGTCGCGACCTTGACACAGTCGGCGGGCGTGCCCGATACGGCGTATCCTACGAGGTGATCGTCGGTGAGCGTTTCTTCGTAGATGCGCAGGGGCTTACCGACGCTGATGGCGTGGCCCATACCGCTTTGGGGGCTATTGGGTGCGACTACCGTGATACGCCCAAACTCCCTGGCCACCTCGATGAGGGCCAGGATGCCCGGCGCGTGGATGCCGTCGTCGTTGCTAATCAGAATGTGGGTCATGAAAAAGGATACAAGTACAGTGATCGGAAGCGAGCGTATGTATTCGCAGCAAAGATACGCAGCATTGGTCAATCCCCCTGAGAAACTACGAATTCCTCCTGCCCATACTCAGGAAGAGTTGGGGGCCACTCCGTGCCGCTCTCGGCTGCGCAGTTGCTGAGCCGTCCAATCTCTGCGTTGTCCGACAAAGGGAAACTGACGCTTGGGACAGCTCTGAATGGGGCAAATGGGGCAGGCATTCGGCTGGCAGGGGTCCGTGTGAATAAAGCATTCTACCTCCATGGAGAGTTGCTCATCGAGCAGGGCCTCTACCGCCTTGACCTCTACGTGGGCCCGCTCCAGGGAAAAGTACCAGGGCAGGGTCAAATGGCAGTCGATGTGCAAGCGGGTGCCATAGCGGATCACCCGCAGGTTGTGGATATCGATCCATTCGTCTTGTCGATGTTGCCGCAAAATGGTCACCAGTTGGTCGATCACCTCTTCGTCGGCTTCGTCCATCACGCCGGCTACTGCGCGGCGCATGATGCCCAGCCCGGTGTAAGCGATGAGCAAACCAAAGCCGATGGCTACCACCTGATCGAGCCACATGAGATCGGTGAGCCAGATCAGGCCCAGGCCCACGATCAGCCCCAAGCTCGACCAGGCGTCGGAGAGCAAATGCTGCCCCTCGGCCTTGAGCACCTGCGAGTTCAGGCGTTGACCTTGCCGCTGAGCCAGCCAGCCGAGCAGGCCATTGACCGCGCCCGTCGACGCGGTGAGCAACACCCCCCAGCCGAGGTATGCCAGTTCGCCGGGCTGAAACAGATCGTGGATGGCCTTGCCAATCATCAGCCCCCCCGCCGTGAGAATGAGCAGGCCCTCCAGGCCCGAGGAGAGAAACTCGATCTTGCCATGACCGTAGGGATGGTTGCTATCGTGCGGGCGCGAGGCGTAGTTTAGGCTATAAAGGGCAAAGGCTCCGGCCAGAACGTTGATGATCGACTCCAGCGCATCGGTCAGAACCCCATTGGAGCCGGTGAGCCACCAGGCCAGCAGTTTCCCTCCTAGCAGCAATAGCCCGATCCCCAGGATCAAAGCCTGCCAGCGTAAGGCGCGTTGCGAAATGGGCTGCTCGATCATAGCTGCAAGGTAGCAGACAAAAAGGGGAGATTCAACGCCAGCCCGAGTCAAGTTGCGCTTCCTTTTTTGCAAAGTCGAGACCGACCGTGTATTCGCTTTAGGTCAACTGTTCTACTCTAGAATCATTCAGCCGACGGGGCTTTCCTGGCAACGATCCCCCCCCCATCGCTGTGGCGAAGCGCGATTCGGACACGATAGCAAGCCATTGGTGCCACCATTTGCCTCGCTCAAGACACGGTAGCAAAAGGCCGGGAGGCACAGGCGTTTTCGGCACGAAAATGGATAACTAGGGGCGAACCAGCGTGCCATACCCTGGATTGAGTGATCCAGGGATCAGGGTTGACCGAATCTGCACGCCGCCTGACCCAATGTAAGAAAGTGGTTGTTTTTGCATCTCGTATAATCCAAGCGCCAGATCGCTTGGGCGAGAGGTCAAAACCTTGGCGTGAACGGCCTGTATGCCAGCTTTTACGGGGTTCGAGTTAAACGACGATTCAAGTTATTTGGCACGGTTCTGGTACGAATGCATACAACCTTCCAAAGCGAGGATCACAAGGTTTCCGAAAGTATGAAGCGCATCTATAAGATTACTTTGCTTGTATTTATGTGGTTGCTGGGCATAGGCTCCGTATCCGCCCAGACAGCGGATGAGGTGTTGGATCAAGTAGCCAAAATCATATCTACCCCCGAACGTGTAGGAGAGTTGACAGAGTTCTTCGAAGATCGGGTCGAGATCTCCGTGCTGGGTAAGCGTCAAGCTTACAGCAACACCCAGGCCCAGTACGTGGTGAGCCAGTTTTTGGCCGGGTATGCCTCGACCACCCACAAGGTGGTGGCACGTGGCGAGACCAGCGACACGAGCTACGCCATGGTGGAGTATCGCAGCGGGGCCGGCGGCTTTGATGTCAATTTATTCATTCGCCAGTCAAACAACCGCATCAGCGAGATACAATTTGAAAAACGCTGAGGAGCGCGAGCTGATGCTGCTTGCGATGGATGAGAGCTGTTCCTACTACTACCCTGCTAAGCGAATTTCGAAGCGATTCCGATTTCCCCCGGAATCGCTTTTTTTATTTTCGCTTTCAATGCGGATGTTTGTTGCTATGATAGACTTTTTGTCTCATCCCGACACCGACCGCATCATCCGGGCCGCCCTGCAAGAAGACGTGGGCAGCGGCGACCATAGCTCTCTGGCGACGGTTCCCGCTGGAGGTCGGGCTGCGGCGCGCTGCTTGATCAAAGAGCCTGGCGTCTTGGCCGGGGTAGCTGTCGCCGAGCGGGTAGTCAGTCTGGTGGATGAGCGCCTGCACTTCGAGCCGCAACTCTCCGATGGCGACCGGGTAGCGGCGGGTCAGGTGGCTCTTCGTCTCTCGGGCGATCCACGCTCGATGCTGCGGGCAG
>CAYVAP010000462.1:337-4602 GCA_964449365.1 uncultured Bacteroidia bacterium | reverse complement strand
GGTTTATACTGTTCATTGATCCATGTTAATTGTTCACTGTTACTAAAATGGAAAAGGGAAGTTATTTTTCGACTGTTACTAAGGCTATGTGCGCCTCATGACTGCGCCTGTGCAGAGGTGCAACCATTTTCCCGGCTGTGCTATCTGATCAGCAAATCGAATGGCATGAAATACTGGTTATGGTTTTGCTGGCTCTTCCCCGCTGCGGTTTGGGGGCAGTCGTTTCAAGGTACCGTTGTAGACTCAGCCACGGGCAGGCCGTTGCCCTACGCGCAGGTGCGCTGGTACCCCTCCGGGCCTGGCACCCTGAGCAATGAAGTCGGCGGCTTCGTGATCAAAGCGCCTCGGGGGCAGCCTACTGATACCATACGGATCTCCTATCTGGGCTATCATCCGCAGTACCTCCTCGCCAGCCAATGGCAAGATGATACCCTGCTCATCGCCTTGGCCGAGGCGGGCCTTACCCTCGACTCGGTTCATATTCTCCCTCATCAGGCCGAAGTATTGCTCTTGCAGGCCCTGGCTGCTATCCCAGACAACTACCACGCCGCTCCAGTCAATGCAGAGCTGTTCTTCCGAGAGTTGATCCAAGAAGATGACCGCTACGTGGAACTCTCAGAAGCAGTGATGCGGGCTTACAAGCAGCCCCCCCGCGTAGAGAACAGCTCCGGCGATCAGTTGCAGGTGTTGAAAGGACGACGCAAAGCCCTGCCCATGCGAGATAGCACGGTAAAACTGCGCCTTGGCTCGGGCATTCCGCAGGCGTTGGTCAGCCATCCGGTGATCGGCAAGCCCTTCAGCTTCTCTTTTCTCAAAGAAAAGGAGATGAGGCTGTACCAATATGAGCTCAAAGGCATCACCCGCTACCAGGGTCGGGAGGTGTACGTCATTCACTTTGATCAGGCAGAAAAGCTGCGTAAGCGCCTGTATCGGGGAGAGATCTTCCTCGATGTGCAAGACCTGGCCTTCGTGCAGATCAGCTACGAACCCAGCCCTCGGGGCAAAAAATTCAGGATGAGCCAAGTGATGGGGGTGGGTGATCAAGCTAAGCTAACCTTCATCAGGCTGCTAGGCTACCGCATCGACCCTCAGGGAGACGGAGGTCGGGTGACTTGTGTGCGGCATGATGAGCAGTGGTACCTGCAATACGTGCAGCGAGATATGGCCATGATCATCGATACCCCCGAGCGAGAAGCCGCCGCAGGACCTGCCGATGTGCGCATCATCGGTGAAATGCTCTTTACGGATATCGCCTTCGAGCAAAGGGCCCAGCCCATCCCGGCTGACCAGCGATTGCAGCCGGGTACGCCCATGAAAGAGGCCGTCGGCAGCTATGACGCGACCTTTTGGCAAAACTACCAGGTCATTCAGCTTCGCCCAGAGCTAGCCGAGCTATTTGATTGAGGTCATTTGCTTCATGGCGCAAGCGCGAGCCAAAGATTTTCCACAATTATCATCAACCATGTTTGGTGAACTCCCGTAAGCCCATTATCTTTACCCAAAATTCACCTCAAGGGGGATTAGCTCAGTTGGCTAGAGCGCTTGCATGGCATGCAAGGGGTCATCGGTTCGAATCCGTTATCCTCCACTTCCTCATCCCGGATGGCTTATCCAAAGCGATCCGGGATATTTCTTTCTCCCCCGACGGTATGCGGTCAGGTGCTCAGTTTGGCTAGCCATGCTGCCTGCGCTTTTGGCCTCCCTGATTCATGGCACGCAGCGGGTAGGAAAGCCGCAGGGCGGAGGAAAAGTTGAGGTTTCTCTGCGTCTTTTTCCCAGCTGTGTGCTTCAAAGAGGGAGACCAGTATACCTCTCTTCTGCGCCTCCGGGTGAACCCCCAACTTCTCCCTTTGACAAAAAAAGCCCCCGGATCGTATCCAGGGGCTAATGAGTGGGTAGTTTATCGTGGGGTTGCAGGCAGCCTTATTGATTGCCAGCCGATTCGAAGTCGTAAGAGAGGGTAAAGCGCAGGGTGTTGGCCAGGGGATGCTGCTGCCCAAAGGGCACCAAGTAAGCCACGTGGAAGGCAAACACGTTGTAGCGAACCCCAAGGCCGACGTTGATAAAGCGGCGGTTGCCATGCAGGGGATCTTCGTGGAAGAAGCCACCGCGCACCGCAAACAGCTCACGATACCAGTACTCCAGGCCGATGGAGACGTTGGTTTCGGCGAGCTCGCCAGAGAGGCCGTTTTGGGCGTCGCTGAAGCTACCAAAAAATCCGTCCAACAAGGGCTGATCAGAGCGGCCACCACCGGTGGTTTTGCCCGTCGAGTCGATGATGACCGATGGCACCAGCAGCTTGTTGAAGTCGTTGGTCAGGGTAATGCTGTTGTATTCGTCGAGGAAAAATTTGAAGGCATAGCCAATGCGCAGGTTGGTAGGGATGAAGTCCCGCGCGCCGGTACCGGGGCTATAAGAAACCTTGGGGCCGATGTTGGAGATGTTGATCCCAGAGGTAAACTGCACGGGCGTATTGCCCTGCCCTCGGATGACAAAGTCCTTGGTGTAGTAAAAAGCTACATCGCCAGCCAAGCTGTTGATGGGACGCAGATCCCCGCCGAGCTGCCCGTTGGAGTTGAGGCGGCTATAGATGTAGCGCAGAGAGATGGCCCCCGAGAGGCTGGGCGAAATCTTGAGCGAATACCCTACGTCAAAAGCAAATTCGTTGGGGTTTTCTTCTCCTGCCGGATCACCGACCTCGTTGGTCAGGTTGATGGTGCCGAGCGAGAAGTAGCGCAAAGAGGCACCCACGACCCCCGAGCCTCCAGTATTGAAATAGCCAGAGAGATAGGCAAGGTTGATATCGGGGATACCGAGGTTGCGCAACCAGGGCGAGTAGGACATGGCAAATCCAAAGCGGTTGTCGATGAAAGACAGCGCCGCAGGATTCCAGTGCATGGCGTTGGCATCGTCGGCGAGGGCGACGCCTGCCTCGCCCATCCCCCCGCTGCGCGAGTCAGGGGCTACCATCAGAAAGGGAACCGCAGTGGTGATGGTACGTGATCCGCGCTGCTGCCCCGCAGAATTGGTGGGCGTATTGCTTTGAGCCGTCAGAACTAATGGCAAGAGGGCCATCAACCAGCAAACGACGGAAACCGTGGCTTTCCTCATAATCAGTGCTACCGTTGGTGAAATTGTAATTGAGTGTAAGCGTAGCGATCTTCGTATAGGCCACTGATGATTGGGAGTGAGAGATAGAAAGATAAAATGTCCTTTAGGAACGCGACCAAAATAACGTTACATGCTTGATTAATCTCTTCCGCGAATCTTCCGCAACAGTTGGGGCCCTTTAGCCCCACTTCGCGTGGAGAAAGAGCCTCGCATAGCCCGCTATGCTCGGTTTTCCTTTCTTGTCCTCACGAAAAATCTCTGCCCAATCATACCTATCTATTTCGTCCGCGTTCCTTAAGCAACGATGAAAGTTCTCCTTTCGTGGCACGAATATAGGTTTTTTCGCCAAGAATCAGCGCCCAAATAGTAATCCCACGGGTAAGGCCGAAGTGATTTCAGCATCGCCCGTGGGAATGTTGTGCCCCGGTCCTTTATCGGATCACGACCATGCGCCGCGTTTCAAACGCTTCCTGGCCGTTGTTGAGGTTGATCAGACGCACTCGATAGAGGTAAACGCCCGAAGCAATGGGAGCCCCGCCGCTGGTGGTTCCGTCCCAACTAAGGCTCTGCGTGAGGTTCCCACTGGGGGTAATCTCTTGCCGCAACTGCGATACGATGCGCCCCTCGCGCGAGAAGATATCTACCTCGATGCGCACGGGCTGACCATCCAGGTTGTGATTGATGCGGAAAGTCGTGGCCCCCTCTTCTGGGTTGAAAGGATTGGGATAATTCAGTACCTCAGCCAGCGCCAGTTTGGCATTATCGGCTACGATGAAGGTCGTCTCATCCTCCGAAGGGTTGTTGGCTACGTCCCACACCCGGATACGCAGGGTGTGCGTCCCCGCAGGGAGGCTGTCTATGGGATAGCGCACCTGCCCCCGTTGATAGTTGCCAGGGTCAGCGATGTAGTAGTCGTTTAGGATAAATACCTGCTCATCGTCATTGTCTAGCATGGCCGAGATCTCGTGGCCGATACCCGTCCCGGTGGTGTTGATGCCATTTTCGTCCGAGACGATGGCGTAGAGGTCAGGCGTAGGGCTGGTTACGCTGCCCTCGCGCCACAGGGTGTCATTGATAAACAGCTCCACCTCAGGCCCCTTATTGTCTACCAGGGCCTCAGCGTCGGTGCCGCCCACGTAGAGGTCGTTGATGCA
>CAYVAP010000462.1:0-327 GCA_964449365.1 uncultured Bacteroidia bacterium | reverse complement strand
AGCCAGCCCCATCCAGGGTTTGGTTGTAGAAGTAAGTCGAGATTTTGCCCTTCCCATCTTCGTACGAGATGTCGATCGGCACCACGAATTCGAAGCGAAAAGCCCCCTCATTGATCAGGGCGCGCCCGTTGAAGATGCGGTTGTTTTGCCAGTCGAAGATAAAAGGAGCTCGTTTGGTGGTGTACGTCGATGGCTTGTCGAATACGGTAACGTCCATTTCGCCCGAGAAGTCGGGCAGCGGAGCACCAAACTCATCTTCTACTACGCCTTCGACCGATACCAGTCCCAGCGACTGCAGGGAGTCCGGGCGACTAGGGTCTACGGGGC
>CAYVAP010000461.1:0-4604 GCA_964449365.1 uncultured Bacteroidia bacterium | reverse complement strand
GGGCCCTTTCCCACCGAATTGACCGACGAGATGGGCGAGCGTAGCCGTCAGGCAGGCAGCGAATTTGGGGCTACCACCGGACGCCCCCGCCGGACTGGATGGCTGGACCTGCCGCTACTGCGCTACGCGGTGCGCCTCAATGGGGTGACCGATCTGATCATCACCAAGGCCGACGTCCTCTCCGTGCTCGACGAAATCAAAGTCTGCACCAGCTACCACATGCCTGAGGGCAATACCGAAGATGTGCCCTTCGATCTAGATCATGCAGATCCCATCTACGCCACGCATCGCGGTTGGCAGCAGGATATCACCGCCCTGCGCAGTCAGGGAGAGCTGCCTCAGGAGCTGCAAGGCTATCTGCAAATGATGGAGCAGCAGCTAGGCGTACCCGTTACTTATTTATCGCTGGGCCCTGATCGAAAGCAGATCCTTGACCTGAGCAAGGCAAATGTTTGACCTGCCTCCCCAGGAATCAAGGATTCTCCCCGCTGATAGCTTGTATTCCCTGATAAGAATCCCGTACTTAGAGGAAAACAGATTTAGACATGAAAATGAACATCCGCGTAGTAGCTATCCTCAGTTTAGTCCTGGCCTTGGCCCTGACCCAACCCCTGCAGGCGCAAGATGAAGCCGCGGCTCAGAAGGTGCGCCAGCAAGTAGTCCAGATGATGCAAGAGATGCCCCTCGATGCTCAACTGGAGGTGCTGAAGTTTACTCAGCGTAAGCAAACAGAAATGAATCGTCGCGCCGCTGCCCAGGCCACCGATCGGCAGGCTGCTCCTCAGCAGGCGCAAGCACGTCCCGCGCCGACGCCTCCCAAGACGGTAGCGGTCAAGCCCGCCAACCAGCCTACTGCGCCCAATCAACCGGCCCGTCCGGCCTACATGGAGCAAGCCGAGTCGATGCCCCAAACCACAGTCGATTGGGGAGAAACCAACCACGACTTTGGCAATATCAAGTCTGGCGAAGTGGTCAAGCATACCTACCGATTTACCAACGCGGGCGATCAGCCCCTCAAGCTGACCCGCGTGAAGGCCTCTTGTGGCTGTACCACCCCTTCCTGGTCCAAGGAGGCCATCGCTCCCGGCGAGGAAGGCTTCATCGAAGTCGCCTTCAATACCCGTGGTAAATCTGGCCCCCAGCGCAAGACGGTAGTAGTCAACGGCAACTTTGAGCCGACCACTATGATCCTGCGCTTCCAGGGCGAAGTGGTCAAGGAATAACAACCTTGGCGCTACACCAACGCGCTTTTGATCCATCGGAACCATGGCAGGCCATGGTTCCGATTTGGTTTTGAGCCCGAGGCAGCTCCCATTTTGAAATGTAGCCCCCGATAGATAGCTTCGAAGCAAAATTCTGCGGAGTTGATTCCGACCTCACCACCTTACCGAAATCGCGATGGCAACTGGCTTCCTCCATACCCACACCCTCACGGTCATTTTGTTTCTTGTGCTGTACCTGGCCAAGCTTGGGCTGCTATTTTTTAACCGCGAAGCTTTGACCCGGCTCACCAAGGCTACCCGTATTCCCGAAATGATCATCAGCACCCTATTCCTAATCACGGGGGTTGCCCTGATGATCATCGCCCCCGTGCGCATCAGTATGCTGCTCATCATCAAGATCGCCATGGTGCTGGCAGCCATTCCCTTGGCCGTCATCGGCTTTCGCAAGGCCAACTCCCTGCTGGCTAGTCTCTCCGTCTTACTCATCATCGGCTCCTACGGCATGGCCGAGGCACACGCCGGTCGCATGGGCGAAAGCACCGACCCACTGCCTGCAAGCGTGATCACTGATGCCTCTGCCGCCAACTATGACCGGCTGGCCCATGGTGAGGCCCTCTACACCCGCAACTGCGTGGTTTGCCACGGTAAAAATGGCGCTCTCAACTACAATGGTGCCAACAACCTGCAAAAAACCATGCTCAACGATGCGGGGATTCAAGCGATGGTGAAAAATGGGGTGGAGGGTAAAATGCCAGCTTACCCCAATTATAGCGAGCAAGCCCTGCAAGCGGTTGCTGCCTACGTCTTGACCCTGAAAGAAAAAGCGTAGGCGTCGCCGAAGAGGCCAGATCGAGAGCTATTTGCCCCTATGCCTGCGCTTACCTTCTTTGCCGCTCAGCGAGGTCGGCTGTGGTTGCGGCTTTCTCCTGTCAACCATGGTTGGC
The DNA here is from genome assembly GCA_964449365.1 of uncultured Bacteroidia bacterium. Taxonomy (GTDB): domain Bacteria; phylum Bacteroidota; class Bacteroidia; order J057; family J057; genus CAYVAP01. The sequence continues at coordinate 2,437 of CAYVAP010000461.1, read as the reverse complement.
CTTTCACCCATCCATCTGAACCGCCACGCTGGGCGCTGCAGGGGTTGGCGCTGCAAGGGCATGATCTGGCCCAACCGCCTTGGCAAGCTCCCTGGCTCTTCGAATGGCAGCACCTCGAGTGGATGTTTTGGCCAGAAGTAGCCGCCCCTTGGCAACCTCCCTTTTCTTTTTGGCAAAATGGGCAATCGCTGGGGTTGGCTATGCCAGGCCCCAGCTCTGGGGTATTACTCGGCGGCGTTTCTTTGCGGGGACAAGTTGGCTACCTGGACTGGGAACTGCGCGATGCCGCTGGGCGGGTGATCTGGCGCTTGGAGGCTGAGGTGTTTCCGCAGCGCTTGCGCTACCGGGCCGATTTTCGCAGCATGCTCAGCGCGGTGCAAGACTGGCAGGCGGGTCTGCCTTTTGGGCCCCCGGGAGCTACCTATCTGCCTTTACGTCCACAGGCGCAAGCCGATCACGTCAATCCCCTCTGGCCTGAGCACATGCTGGCCAGCTTCGATACTCTGACCCAAAGCCTCGATCGCTTGCTGCGCGCGCCTGATACGCGCTTGCAGCATGGCGTGATCCTGCGCCCCCCCGCTCAGGTGAGGCGCCTGCGCGTACCGCTTGCCCCTTGGCTGGCACAGCATCCTCAGTATCGGGGGGCGACTGCTGCCCCTGAGCAGGCGCGCCTCCTCCCTGACGCCACCGTGCAGCCGAGCTATGACACCCCAGCCAACCGCCTGGTGGCTCATGCGCTGCGTACCTTGTTGGGGGTGCTTTTAGAGGCGACTACACGGGTCGATGCCTGGCCCAAAGAGAGACAACACCTGTGGTATCGACTCATTCAGCAGACCCAGCGCTATCTGCGGCATCCGGTTCTGAGGGCAGTGGGAGCCCTGTCGCCAGCCTGGCGCGATCAACTGCTACCCTACCTGGGGGCTCCCTATCAGCATTTTTATCAGAGCTGGCAGGCTTTGATGCAGCCCTTGGCGCTGAGCGAAGGGCCAGGCTATCGCTTCACCCCACGCGATACGCCTACTCTGTATGAGTATTGGTGCTTGGTCTATTTGGCTAGCAGCCTGACCCGCGCTCATGGGTACCAATGGCTGGATCAACAACTGATTGCTGGCCGGGAGGTGAAGGCTCGCCTGCCGTCGGCGCATCAGTTGCCGGGCTATCTACGGTTTGTGCACCCGGAGAGTGGGCAGCGGGTAACGCTGTGGTACCAGCGCGAATTTGGTCGGCAGGAGATTGGTACCTTTGCGCAGCGACCAGATATGGTGCTGGATATCGAGCCTCGTAGCGGCTCGGGGCCAAGGCGCTACTTGCTCGAAGTCAAGTATCAGGCATCTCAGGGGGCAGAGGGGTGGGGCCCTCCCCGCGAAGGCTTGGCTCAGGTACATCGATATCGCGATGCCATCTTGACTCGCGAGGCTGGGATCGCGCCAGCCGGGCCCTTGCGCAGCGAAGGGGGTATGGTTCTTTTTCCACCGCCGGGCGATGCCTCTGCTTTTTGGGCCCATCCGGCCTATCGCGGTTGGCGAATGTCGGGCGTGGGGGCGCTGCCCATGCAGCCGGGCCACCCTCGGCAAGCGCTTTTCGACGCCTGGCTTCGCGAGATATTGAGCGAAGACGCGGCACCGATGCTGCGCGAGCCAGCGCTGAGCTATGGGCAGCGCGAGCAGTTGACCCAGGCGCAGGCGCTCACCCAGCCGGTTTGGCTGCTGGCTATCCCTCACGATGAGCATGTCACTGCCCGCTGGCACTTCGTGTGGCAAAACCGCGCATGGTTTTTACCCTGGCGTGAGGCCCTGCCAACGCTCTCGGCAGTGGCCCTGGTCGATCCAGCTCGCCATCTGCTGGTGGGAGTGGCAGAAAAGGTGAGCTTGCGCTTTGCCCACGCCCGCGATCTGCGTCGCCTGGGCAGTAGCTGGCCGCATCGTGCGGCGGAGGGCAAATACCTCCTGATCGAGTGGGACGACTGGCAGCCGTCTGCGCTGAGACTGTATCCTCCCTGGCCCGCGCAAAGCAACTTGGCGGCCCTGCGGCTGGCTTTGCGGCAAAAGCGCTCTGATGCCCTCTGGGTGGATACCCTGGGGCTGTGGCGGCGCTGGCTGGCGGCCCTGGCGGTGGATCCTGATGCGCGACTCAGCCCCGAGGATGCGGGCGGCCACTGGGTCTGGTTTACTTGGCAAGAGCAGGCCTATCGGCTATGGCTGGACCATGAGGCCCGCAACTGGGAGCTTTGGCGAGGCGATATCCGGCTCCAACGAGAAAATCTACCGGAAAACCTGGAGAAGATGTTACCGGAAAACCACTAATGCTTCGCATTCGTAATTCGTGATTCGAGATTGAAAGCAAATATAGCCGCTGGGCGCGGCCACTGGGTGAGCCAAGAGGAACGGAAGGTAAATGCTGTACCTGACCCCCTTATCCTCTTATCCCCTTATCCCCT
>CAYVAP010000460.1:0-4613 GCA_964449365.1 uncultured Bacteroidia bacterium | reverse complement strand
GGTGTCTCCACCCGACAAGCACGGCTATTGTTCCCTCGGCTCGTCAGTCGCTGTGACCATCGGTGCTCTGGAGGCAGCCCAAACCGTGATCGCCCAGATCAACCCCAACGTGCCCCGTACCCACGGCGACGGGGTGCTGCACATGCTCGAAATCGACTATGCCGTCGAAGTCGAAGATCCCATTTTTACCATTCAACCCCGGCAGACCACCGACATCGAAGCCCGCATCGGCAAGTATATCGCCGATATGATCGAAGACGGCGCCACCCTGCAAATGGGCATCGGCGGCATCCCCAACGCCGTGCTCAAAGAACTCGGCGACCGCCGTCGCCTAGGCATTCACACGGAGATGTTTTCTGATGGCCTGATCGATCTGGTAGACCGCGGCATCGTCACGGGCGAGGACAAAGTGGTGCTACCCGGCCTGATCACGGCCACCTTCGTGATGGGTAGTCAGCGGGTCTATGACTTCATCGACGACAACCCCGCCGTGGCCATACGCGATGCAGCGTTTACCAACGACACCTCCGTGATCCGTCAGAATCCCAAAGTGACAGCCATCAACAGCGCCATCGAGATCGACCTCACCGGGCAGGTCTGCGCCGACTCCATCGGGCCTCGGCAGTTTTCTGGCGTAGGTGGGCAAATGGACTTCATCCGCGGGGCTTCGCTCTCCGCAGGGGGTAAACCTATCATCGCCCTGAGCGCCGCCACGGGCAGGGGGGTCTCCAAGATCGTACCCTTTCTCAAAGAAGGTGCCAGCGTAACCACCACCCGCGCTCACGTCCACTATGTGGTCACCGAATACGGCGTGGCCAACCTCTACGGGCAGAGCCTGCGCCAGCGCGCCAAAGCCCTGATCGAGATTGCCCATCCCGACCATCGCGAGTCGCTGGAAAAGGCTGCCTACGAGCGCTTTAAGCGCCTGTAAGGTGAAAAGTCAGCGATTTCTCATTTGAACCATTTTTCTGATGAGTACTCACCTGTATGAACGGTCAGGGGTATAAGGGAATAAGGGTATAAGGTGGTCAGGTACAGCATTTACCCCTGCTGGTGAGGTACTCTGTGCCAAAATCTGCTGGTGAGGCACTCTGTGCCGAAACCTGCTGGTGAGGCACTCTGTGCCGAAACCTGCTACACTTTCGCCTTCACCCACGCCAACTTCTCGGGCGACATAGTCGGCGGGGGCGGGTCTGACTGGTAGTCGATAGCCTGGTGGTAATAGCTCCGGCGGTAAAGGTCTTGAAAGATTTGCCCTAGGTCGAAGGTAACATCAGCCTCGGGTTCCAACAGGGGAACGGGCAGGATCGGCAATGGATCGGTCAGGTCCAAGGCCCAGATGTCGCTACGGACCTGATCGGCCCGCTCCATGATAACCCGATAGTCGCAAGGCGGCAATTGCGCGTGCTGAAAAGGCGGCTGCCCTCGCCGAATCAGGTCGATTTCCAGCAAATGCACCCCCGCCTGGCGCAGGTCTTTCCGCTTGCGGCGGTAATCGCTCAGTTGCGGCTCGCGCTTGTTCACGGGCGACAAAATCTCAATGGCCGTGATCAATTGTTGCTGCTTGAGGTCATAGAGGTAAATGGTGGGAATGCGCACTTTTACCTCTGCCAGCAAAGGCAGCGACAGCGTGGCCGGGGTAGCGCTGCTACGCAGCCGAGGAGGGACTGTTCCTTCAGAGCGGTCCCGCTGCTCTAGCAGGGCCACATCCGGATACATGATGCCAATGTCCTGATCGGCCGAGCGGTCCTTGATGATGGTCGGCTCCACTTTAGCCACGTATTTCGGAGCAATCTGGGGCGCAATCGCCTCCCGGATATAGGTAGCCAGCGTGTGGTGAACATCCGGCCACATGTCCGCCTCCAGGTAAGGGTCCATGCCGGGGAAAGGAGAAGACTGGGTCATAGATAATTTGACGCTCGGAATATGATGCCGAATTCGACTTAGCTCAAGATACGCAGAAATCGTCTCTAGGTCAATGCGAGGGAGCACCAGCCTGGTTCGGCACTCTGTGCCAAAATCTGCTGGTGAGGCACTCTGTGCCAAAATCTGCTACACTTTCGCCTTCACCCACGCCAACTTCTCGGGCGACATAGCCGGCGGGGGCGGGTCTGACTGGTAGTCTAGCGAAAGCGCGTACATTTTACGCTGATAGAGCGTGTGCAGCATGTGTCCCAAATCGAAAGCGGCCTCTGCATCGCCTGGGGCCAGGGGCACCGGCAAGACAGGCAGCGCATCCGTCAGGTCCAAGGCCCAGATGTCTGTCCGCGCCTGGTCGCTGCGTTCTAGCACGATGCGATAGTCGCACACGGGCAGTTGTGCATGCTGCAGCGGCGGCTGCCCTCGCCGAATCAGGTCGATTTCCAGCAGATGCACCCCTGCTTCGACCATGTCTTGACGCTTGCGGCGGTAATCGCTCAGTTGCGGCTCGCGCTTGTTCACGGGCGACAAAATCTCGATGGCCGTGATCAACTGCTGCTGTCGCCGATCATAGATATAAATGGTGGGCAGCCGTACCTCCCACTCCATCACCCGGGGCAGCGACAGCGTGGCCGGGGTAACGAGGGATTTAGCTTGCCCCGATAGGAGCTCTGGCTTGGTACGGTCAAAAACCCCCACATCCGGATACATGATGCCGATGTCTTGCTGGGCCGATCGGTCTTTGATCACGCTTGGCTCTACCTTGGTGATGTACTTGGGCGCAATCTGCGGCGCAATGGCATCCTGAATCTCAGAGGCCAGATTGTGATGCACATCCGGCCACATATCCGCCTCCAGGTAAGGGTCCATGCCGGGGAAAGGAGAAGGCTGGGTCATAGACAATTTGACGCTCGGAATATGATGCCAAGTTTGGCTTAGCCTAAGATACGCAGAAATCGCCTCTAGGTCAATGCGAGGGAGCAACAGCCTGGTCTCAGAGTCTTGTTGCCGAAGGTAGCGAGCTTGGGGTTGGCTTCGCGCCATTGTTTGGCGGTCATTCCAAAGACAGCGACGTTGAGCGGGTCGGCTTCATCGACATAGACGAACCATTGGCCGCCCTGAGTGGCTTCGAGCTTGTACTCCTTGCAAAAAAACTACCTCCCCACTGCCGTCAGCCATTGCGCCTCTTCCGATTGAAGTTTCCCCCCTTGTCGCTTGATCTGAACGGGCAATTTTCCGTATGGTAGAGAGGTAGCTGTTGAATTCGTCCCGCTATGAAAGGAATAGTCTTGTCCACCCTCCTACGCCTCATTGCACCCCCGCGCTTCGAGTGGAAGCTTGCCCTGTTGACCCGTCTCTCGGCAGAAGTACAGGCGACCCATGCGCAGGCTGGGCCTGACCCGGAGCACCTCCTCGATACCCTGGCGGGCGCCTGGCAGGATATGCCTGATAGCCTCTCAGATGACCTGATGCAGGCACGCTTCCTCAGTCAGCGGACCATTGACCTGGATGACTGATGGCCTACTTACTCGATACCGACATCTGCATCTCGCTGCTCAAACAACAGCACGGGATCAAAGAAAAAGTCCGCTCAATGGGCATCGCCAACTGTGCCATCTCAGAAATCACCCTGCTAGAGCTACGCTTTGGCGCGGAGAAAAGCCAACGGCGCAACCAACATCTGGCTGAGGGGCCTAAGGTGGTATGACTATGGGGTAGTCCGACTTAGGAGCATCCCCAAACCAAGTTGTCCCGGCTGATCATGAGATCGGTCGGGACAGATCATGTATAAGCTAAGTGTCTCTCTAGCGCAGCTACTCCTTCTTCTTCCATCCCTTGAGCTTCTTGGGCATCTTTTTTTCCTGAGTTTTGAGGCGCCTTTCGAGCTTTTTGAGGTCCTCTTCAGGGGGCAGGTCTTCGGGTTTGATGCCTGATTTGCCTAGCAGGTCGCGCACCTCTTGGTTGTTTTTGACGTGTTCATTGGTGATGTCGGCTTCTCCCTGGAGGTCTTTGTTTTTGGTATTGAAGTTGGTGATGTCCGTAGCCAGTGCTTTGGCGTTAATGGAAATGGTAGGCAAGAAATCCGCTAGGGGGCGGCGTTGGGATATACCGAGTCGATCTTTCATCTGCTGCGTGTTATAGCCCCCAAAGAGCGCCTGATCGCCTTTGGATCGGATGCGGGCAAAACCTGGATCGTCTACCCCACGCTCATAGATGTTCTGAGAGAGTTCCGTCTCACTCTGTCGCAACCGTACTCGGGCTTTTATGCGCTCTTCGAGGGCCATGCGCTCCTCGATTAGTTCCTGCTTGCGGGTCTGCAAGGCGAAGTATGACTGAGCAAAAGCAACCACCTCTTTACGCGGATCTCCATTCTGTGCGATGAGGTAACAAGCATAGCGAGTGAGCATGATGTCTTCTACTTCTCGTTCTGCTTTAGAACCAATCTTGACCATTTTGTTGACGCCAACAAAATGGTCCTCGAGGTCCTGATCGCTGTTTTTGGCCGCATCGGTAGCTTTTTCTACCACACGTAGAAAGTTGCGCCACTCGCTGTACCCAAAAAGGACTTGCAAATCTCTGGCAAACCAGAACTCAACGCCTTGCTCTTCGTTGGCGGCGGCCTCAAAGGCTTGGCGATAGTGGTGGATGTGGTCTGGGTTCATAGTTAGCTCCATTCTCCGACTAAGTAAGGC
>CAYVAP010000459.1:0-4617 GCA_964449365.1 uncultured Bacteroidia bacterium | reverse complement strand
CTTACCTGCCATGTTGGCCCCGGTGATGATCAAAAATTCGCCTGGCTGACTAAGCTTCACGTCATTATCGACTCTGGTTTCGGGATCTAGCAAAGGATGCCCCAGCGCCTCTGCCTCGTACCCAAAGGGACCGGCGGTGATTTCGGGCCAGCAAAAGTCTGGGCGATTGAAGCTAAGACGGGCCAAGCTCAGCAGGGCATCCATGTCGCTGATTGCCTCGAACCATTGCCGTACAGGCCCACGATACTGCTCCCGCCAGCGCTCGAAACGCAACAAATAGCGCAGATCCCAGAGTGTGCTGCCATTGAGCAGCACCCCCGCAATCATGTTGAGCCGCTGATCAAAGCGGTAGGCTAGGTCTCCCAGGCGCGCGATGATCTCGCTGCCTATTTCTCCCTCGTGCCGCAGATGCATGTTCAGGGGTTGTATCTCTTGGCTTTGCCAAGACTGCCCCTCGATGGCTTGTAACAGTTGGCTGTATGTATTGAGCAGCCGGGCCTTTTGCCCGATCTGCTGATGTTGCTCGTTGGTGAGGCGTAGGTTGCGCCAGGTGAGGCCCAGCATCAACAAAAACCAGCCGAGTGCCACCCAACCAGGTAGGTACCATCCGCCAAAAAACGCGCTCAAGCCTGGCAGATCTGGCACGATCCAGGCTAGCAAGCTGAGCAACAAGGCCCCGGGTAGTAGGTATAGCAAGGCACGGTAGAAGGATGAGCGGCCAAAGATGGGCGGCGTATCCAGCCATTCCCGCAAGTCATCGATGGCCTTTTTGTCTGCCCGATGGGCTCGGGCCAGCGCCTGAAAATTGATCCCCCAGGCGGGCAGTTGGCTGAGCTCTCGTACGGCAGCTTGCCTCGCCCGTACTCGCTCCGCCGACGGCTCAGGCTGGGTCAGCCACCCGATCAAGCGGCTGCGACCGCCACCGGTTCCGCTGCGATTGAGGTACTGGAAAAGGGTACGTTTGCCGAAGAGATCGAGGTCGTAGCTAAAGGCATGTTTGGCGTCGATCTGATCGATACCGGCGTCGAATTGACCAAACTCCCAGTTCAGGGCGTCTATTTCTTCGCGTAAAATCCGCCGCCAGCGGCGGAGGTGATCTCGTCGATCAGCCACTCCACTGTGGACTTTTAGCAAGTACAAAAACCCCAGCAGCGCGACCACACTCAGCACCATGCCCCACCAGAAATCTTGCCGAAAGAGCCAGTAAGCCAGTGCCACCCCCGCCAAAAATACCAGCAGGCGCGCATTTGAGATTAGCAGGTAGCGACGCTGTACACGGTCTAGGTCGGCTTCGACCGTTTTTAGTTGTTCAGAGTAAAAGGAATCGGGCTGGATCATGACTTGCTTAGGTGGGCGGTAGCGAGAATAATCTCAAAGATAGCAATGTGCGGCAGCATCTCGGCCAGAAAAAAAGGAAATCTTTCGGTGGTGCACGACTCAAACTGCCGTCAGCATTAGGCCATTCTGCCTAGCCTTGTTAATTTTAAGTCGTAATCCCAAGCTGTCATTCCTCCCCTATGCGAAAAATTGCCATTTCTGACATCCACGGCTGCGTGGAGACCTTTCGGACCCTGCTAGAGCGGCAAGTAAAGCTCGCCCACGACGACGAGTTGTATCTCCTGGGCGACTACGTCGATCGTGGCCCCGATTCCAAAGGGGTGCTCGACTACATCATGCAGCTCAAAGAAGCAGGCTATCGGCTGCATTGCCTCAAGGGCAACCACGAGGCGATGATGCACCATGCCGCCCATGATAGCCGTGAGGTGGAGATGTGGCTTTACAACGGTGGGCGCGAAGCCCTGGTCAGTTTTGGCATCGACGACCCGAGCCAGATTCCCAGTCGCTACCTGACGTTTATCGAAGAGATGGATGTTTACTACGAAGTGGACAAATTCATCCTGGTACACGCCGGGCTGAATTTCATGGGCGATCAGCAGGCCGACAAGGGGGAAGAAGGCTTTTTGTGGCGCATGCACAATCCCCTCAACGACCACAATTCCATGCTCTGGATTCGCTGGTGGTACGACAACATCAACTGGAACTGGCTGCGCGACCGCATGATCATTCACGGCCACACCCCCATCGAGGCCGACGAAATCAGCGAGATGTTTCAGGCCCTCAACGAAGACCGGGTGCTCGATATCGACAATGGCTGCTTCGCCAAGTACCGCGAAGGGCTGGGCCAACTCTGCGCCTTTGACATGACGCAGCGCAAGCTCTACTTTCAGGAAAACATCGACTGAGTGAAGAAAGTCCTTCTCATCACCTACTATTGGCCTCCCTCGGGTGGAGCAGGGGTGCAGCGCGTCCTCAAGACCGTGAAGTACCTACGTGATTTTGGTTGGGAGCCGGTGGTCTACACGGCCCAGGATGCGGCCTATCCCATCACCGATGCCACCTTGGCCGCCGACGTGCCCGATGGCATCGAGGTCATCCGGGGCCCCATCTGGGAGCCCTACGAGCTATACAAGCGCTTCACCGGCAAGGGCGGCCAAAAGGAGGTCTACTCGGGCTTTCTCTCCGAAGACAAAAAGCCCTCCCTGACCGAGCGGCTGAGCGTGTGGATTCGCGGCAACTTTTTTATCCCCGATGCGCGGCGCTTTTGGATCAAGCCTTCTATTCGCCTGCTGCGCGAATGGCTGACTCAGCATCACGTCGATGCCATCATGAGCAGTGGTCCGCCCCACTCGGTGCACCTCATCGCCCAGGGTGTCAAGCAAGCTACCGGACTACCTTGGCTGGCAGACTTTCGCGATCCCTGGACCAACATCGACTTTTACCATCAACTGATGCTGACCAACTGGGCCGATCGTCGGCATCACCGTCTGGAAGGGGAGGTGCTGCGGCAGGCCGACCGAGTGGTAACCGTGAGCTGGGTTTGGGCTAAAGAGATGGACCACCTCGGCGCTACTGACACCCGCGTGATCACCAATGGCTACGACCACGATGACTTTGCAGAGGAGGCCCCGCCGCTAGAAGAGAAATTTGTGTGCAGCCACATCGGCTACCTCAACCGCGACCGCAACCATGGCCTGCTTTGGGAAGCCTTCGGCGAATTGAGCCGCGAGCTACCGGGTTTTCGCGAGCAGTTGCGGCTGCGCTTTGTGGGCAAGACCGACTTCATCGCCTTCCAGCAACTAGAGGCCCAGGGCCTGATGGACTGCGTAGAGCGCATCCCCTACGTGCCGCATCGCGAGGTACTACGCTACACCCGCAGCAGTCAGCTCCTCCTCCTGCTGGTCAATCATGTCCCCAACGTGATGGGCCACATCCCCGGCAAGACCTACGAGTACATCGGTTCCGACCGCCCCATCCTGGCCATTGGGCCCGAGGAAGCCGACTTTGCGCGCGTACTGCGCGAAACCGACACTGGGGTGGTCTGCGGCTTTGAGGCCAAAGAAAAAATGAAGCGCGAGCTGACGCGCATGTACCAAGCCTACTGCAAAGGTGAGCTAAAAGTTGAGCCACGTAACCGTGAGCGATTCACCCGTCGCGCCGCCGCCGGAGAGATGGCGCAGGTGTTGGGAGAAATTGGAGTGAGAAGTGAGAAGTGAAAGGTTAGAAGTGCGTAAAGCGATCAGATTTTTATCGCACTAGCAACTTTTTACTCGAAACTCACCTATGTGAACGGCCAGGGGTATAGAGGGCTTCGGCACACAGTGTCTCGCCAGTTCCTACATGTTGGCTTACTCAGGGGTTGCACCGGCGAGGCAACCCTGCGACTTTCATGTAGGAGAGCCATTTCCATTAACCTCTTCCCCTGCAAATGCGTTAAGCGAAGCATGGAACAAGCCCAACGCATCGCCTCTGCTTACGTGGCCTATGTGCTAGCCAATGATCAGCGCCCGGCTTCTGTTCGGCAGTTTGCCGATACCCTCTCCCTGAGCGAAAATCAGTTTTACCAGCACTATGCCTCCTTCGAAGCCCTGGAGGCAGCCATTTTCCAGGAATACTTCGAAGACGCCGTCCATCAGCTCGAAGCCAGTGCCGAGTATGCCCAATACGACGTGGCGACCAAGATCCTCTCCGTCTACTTCACCTGGCTAGAGGCGCTGACTCAGCGTCGCAGCTTCGTACAATTTATCGACCGCCAGGCCGGACAAGGCATTGAGGCCCCTGCTTATCAGCAAGGGGTACGAACGGAGTTTCTCGACTTTGTGCGGCGTATCCTAAAAAAAGGCATGGAAAGCGGCGAGATCGCCGACCGTTGGTTTCTGACCCGCTACTACAAAGATCTGCTGTGGGCCAATGCCCGCTTTGTCTACAACTATTGGCTGCACGACAGCAGCCGCAGTTTTGAAAAAACCGACGTTGCCATCGAAAAGTCGGTACGCTTCATGCTAGAGCTGATACGTCCCAACGCGTTGGACGCGGGTGTCGATCTGGCTCGTTTTCTGCTGGCTAGGAGAAACGAATGAGCGGGACGGCGCGGCGCTCTTACGAGGCCGATAGAGTCAAACCCTAGTGCTGCGCATTCGAAGTTCGTAATCAGCAATTCGTAATCGAAAGTGCTGCCGATCAAGATCTTATACAAATTTCGAATTTCGAATGGTCAATTCATACTACTGGACATGAGCTTTTGGCGCGCTCGTTTTTGGACAAGATTAACAAGATGGC
>CAYVAP010000458.1:0-4619 GCA_964449365.1 uncultured Bacteroidia bacterium | reverse complement strand
CCTGAGTGAGCCAATATAAACGGAAGGTAAATGCTGTACCTGGTAACCCCATACCGTATTTCGTATACCGATGCCCGTTCATATCGCGCGGGTGAGCCATTGGGCCTGTAAAAATGACCGTTCGGGCTTACCCTCCCCCAAAAGGGAAAATGTGCGTGAATGGAAAGGCTTGTTGATTGTACATTTGTTTAAGCAAAAAACCTCCCTTTATGCATTTCTCTAAGCTTCTGCGTTCTACTGCTTGCTCGTCCGCCTCTGACCTCGACCAGTCTGCCTTCGAAGCAGCCTGGCAGCAAGGGAAGGCTGCATTTGCGGCGCAAGCGTGGCAGTCGGCCAGTCAGCACTTTCAGGCGGCCTTGCTGGTGAGTAGCCATGGTAGCGCGCGGCGACGGGCAGAGCGACAGCTACGTCGCTGTCGGATAGCCCAGCAAATAGAAGCCTGGCATATCGCAGGACAGGAGGCTTTGAGCAAGCAGGCGTGGAGCCAGGCCGCTCAGTATTTTCGGCAGATCGCTCCCCTCTATGAGTGTGGCCTGGGCCTCGATCGCTCCACTTTGAAAGCGGCTTTGAGGTTTGCCGAGAGGGGCTACCAGTACCAAACGGCGCTGGGCACCGCCCGCGAGGCCAAAGAGGAGGGCCTCAACAGCCTGGCCCAGCGCTACTACGCCATGGCCTTGGAGTGGCATCATGCTGAGTATGGTCCTACCCGCCTGGCTTTGGAGGCGGAGTATAGCGAGCTGCTAGGCCAAATTGGCCAGCCCACTCCCTGGCGAGAGGCTCTGCGGGCTTGGCCCGTGGCAGTGGTGGTGGTACTGATCATGGGAGGATTGGTACTGGGGCTTGGTGGGAGCACCTCTTTGGTGGGAAAAGGGACTCCCATCATGACGGTGGCCGATCAAGAGAGCCACACCCCGGGCGAAATTCCGCCTAGTTTTCCGGGCGGTAAGGATGCTATGCAAGCTTATCTACGCAGCCAGTTGACCTTTCCGCATCCGGCTCGTCAGGCAGGGGTCTCTGGGCATGTGATCGTGCGCTTCCGCGTGGAAGTCGACGGTACCCTGAGCCATCTAGAGGTCAAAGAAGGGATCGGCTACGGGTGCAGCCAGGAAGCCTTGCGAGTGGTACAAGGCATGCCCCGCTGGATTCCAGGCCAAAAACAACAGCAGCCTACCCCCATGGAGCAGACCCTCGCGATTCGCTTCGAGCAGTCGTGACGAAAGAGCAGGAAGGTCTTTCTCTATTAGAAATCGACCATTGGCAAACTATTCTTCCTACACGAAGAGAAAATGTGCCCCGCCTGGCAAAATCCTCCATCGACTTGGCTTTTGATATCTTTCATGCCCTCCTCCCTTGGCTCTATCTGCGTATCCACCGATCAGCTTCATTTGTCTCCCCTGCAGATAGATCAACCCCCAGAGCTGTAGGTCGATGTTTTGGTTGCCCTCAAGGGCGATAAGGTATATGCGCAGCGAATGTTACCAGGATGTCCACCCGGGCATTCTGGTTTTTTTGGGGGGCGACTACTGAAATGAATTTGAAGTTCGTAGTGATTTGTTCGCAGTTAGGATCGCTGATAGACAGCTCCTTGGGGCTAGGCTGAATGGTTGCTTCAGACTACTGGACATCATCCATTCAGACAGAATTTCAAGATTCACAGGATCATAAGCACCTGAAAGCCATCTTGTCCTATCTTGTCCTATCTTGTCCAAAAAACGAACGCGCCAAAGGCTCATGTCCAGTAGGATGTGGTTGCTTACTTGGCTCTGAATCCACTACCCTTTGCGTACAATGCTCGGATACGGTATCTCGACCTTCTAGGCCGACTGCGCGTTTTTGCCCGGCGATGATCATGCGCAAGATCGTAAAAAATCTTTCGCTTGGCACTTGCAAAAAAAGGCGAAATTATCTAAATATATGATCGTGATCATGCAGCTTGACGCAGCTAACTTCTGTATCGAAGTAAAGCCTTTGTAGCGGGGTGGTCGATATTCTTTTGGTGGCGACCAAAAGAGTCCAGTTATTAGAATTGAATGTTATGTTCACGAAAATCAGTTATTTATACGATAGGCATCGCGAGGGTCAGTAGGCATAACAAGCGAAAATGAACATCTATATATCTATATGTTTGTTTACCTAGATTTTTTTGCCTTACTTCGTTCTCACTACCCGAACGATGGCTCTTCATTTACTTGAAAAACACCAACTACTTATGACTCCTCGGATTACTAGTTTTGAAGAATACCAGCAGGTATATCAGCGCAGCGTCGAAGACCCAGAAGGCTTTTGGGGTGATATCGCCAATCATTTTACCTGGCGCAAGAAGTGGGACAAAGTGCTAGCGTGGAACTTTCGGGATCCTGACGTGAAGTGGTTTGTCGGTGGCAAGCTCAATATCACTGAGAATGCTCTGGATCGTCACCTGGCTACTCGCGGCGATCAGCCTGCGATCATATTCGAACCCAACGATCCTGCCGAGGCGCATCAGATTCTGACCTATCGGCAGCTCCACGTGCAGGTATGCCGCATGGCTAATGCCTTGAAGCACTACGGCATCGAAAAGGGCGATCGGGTGGTGCTTTACATGCCTATGGTACCTGAGCTGGCCATCGCTGTGCTGGCCTGTGCCCGCATTGGGGCAGTACACTCGGTGGTATTTGCTGGCTTTTCCTCAAATGCCTTGGCTGATCGCGCCAACGACGCTGAGGCCAAGATGATCATCTGTTCGGATGGCAACTACCGCGGTAAGAAAAATATCCCCGTGAAGCAGGTGGTAGATGACGCCATGCAAAACTGCACCACGGTCAAGAACGTGCTGGTGCTGCGCCGCACGGGCGAGGAAGTCAACTGGAATCCTGAGACGGACGTCTGGATGCACGACGCCCTCAATGGGATGGACAACTTCTGCCCTGCTGCTGAAATGGACAGTGAGGATATGCTATTTATCCTCTACACCTCCGGCTCGACCGGCAAGCCCAAAGGGGTGGTGCACACTTGCGGCGGGTACATGGTGTATACGGCTTATACTTTCCGCAACGTATTTGCTCACGATCCGGGCGACGTGTACTGGTGTACGGCTGATATTGGCTGGATCACCGGGCACAGCTACATTGTATACGGCCCGCTGCTGAGCGGGGCTACCACGGTGATGTTCGAAGGGGTGCCTACCTGGCCCGACGCAGGTCGTTTCTGGCAGATCGTCGATAAGCTCAAGGTGAATCAGTTTTACACCGCGCCGACGGCTATCCGCGCCTTGCAAGCCAAGGGCAATGAGTTTGTGGAGGGCTACAAGCTCGATAGCCTCAAGGTGCTCGGCTCGGTAGGTGAGCCCATCAACGAGGAAGCCTGGCATTGGTACAACGAAAAGATCGGTAAGAAACGATGCCCCATCGTGGATACCTACTGGCAGACCGAGACAGGGGGCGTGATGATTTCCCCTTTGCCAAACGTAACCGAGCTGAAGCCGGCCTTTGCCACTCTGCCTCTGCCTGGAGTGCAGCCAGTGCTGCTCGACAATGAAGGCAACGAGATCGAAGGGGAAGCCGAAGGGGTATTGGCCATCAAGTTTCCCTGGCCGAGCATGCTGCGCACCACCTACGGGGATCATGAGCGCTGCCGCACGACCTACTTCGAGATGTTCAAAGATCATTACTTCACCGGTGATGGCGCCAAGCGCGAAGCCAACGGCTACTTCCGCATCATCGGTCGGGTAGACGATGTGATCAACGTCTCGGGCCACCGCATGGGCACCGCCGAGGTAGAAGAAGCCATCAACAAGCACGACAACGTGGTCGAGTCGGCCGTAGTAGGCTTTCCGCACCCGATCAAGGGACAAGGCATCTATGCCTACGTGGTCTGCGATAAAGAACCTAAGGACAACGCCGTGCTCGTGGCCGAGATCCTCAAGGTGGTTACCAACGAGGTAGGTCCCATCGCTAAGCCGGACAAGATTCAGGTGGTAAGCGGCCTGCCCAAGACCCGCTCGGGCAAGATCATGCGTCGCATCTTGCGCAAGGTCGCCGAAGGCACCGCCGATAACCTGGGTGATACTTCGACCTTGCTCGACCCCTCCGTGGTGGACGATATCAAGGCCGGGGCGCTGGTGTAGCGATTCGAAATTAGTGATTCGTAATTCGTAATAGCATGGCGTGCGAAGGGCGAATCACCACCCTCGATAGGATATCAGGCACTGGGAATGGAGAGACTCAATTTCGAATCACGAATTCCAAATGGTGAATTTCCACTCCTAAGTGATCCTTTTCGTTTGGTGAATAAGAGCCGCCCGCCGAGGGCGGGCGGCTCTTACCTCTTTTCGTTCCTTGCTCTGCAGGATAAGGGCAGCAGTATGCCACTGATTCCTTATTGGTAGTTCTTTGGCTATTTTTTTGAGGAAAACATATCGAGCTATCTAGATACTTATAGATATCAAAGTTGGCTCATATGTGATGCTTACTATTATCTAAACCAACCCTACACTTCACTACTATGCGCAAGTTTTACCGACTAACGCTGCTGGTGCTGGCCGCAGTCATGAGCAGCCAGTTGGCTTTTGGTCAGTATGCCTCGGAGTACACTGGTGGCTTGAAAGTCAAGCTCAATGAAGATGGCTCGAAGTACATTCG
>CAYVAP010000457.1:0-4620 GCA_964449365.1 uncultured Bacteroidia bacterium | reverse complement strand
AGGTCGCTCAAGCCCGTGAAAGTCAGCTCCAACAGGCGGTCATCTTTTGACTCGTTGTGCAGCGACACCAGCACCACGGCGGCCTCTTCGCCATCAGGCACGAACTGTAAACGCTCGACGCGCAGCTCAGGCAGCACCCCTTCGTAGTGCATCACGTTGGCGAACGGATAGTTGACAAAGCGGTCGGCTTCCTCTAGGCACACCGTGTTTTCTTCCTCGCGCAGGGCCAGAGTGAAGCCATCCATCAGCTTGATCGGATGGTCCCAGATGCCGCCCATTTCTCCCTCCACGTGCCAGCCCAGATCGGGAAACGTGCCATCTTGATGCCCCACCACGTAGAGCCGATCACCCGCCGTGACGTAGGGCGAAGCCAGATAGGCCGCTCGTCCCGTCAGGCTCGGGGTGTTGTGCAGCAGGGTAGAGATATCGGGTGCCGAGGGCGCATCGGGGCTAGACTTGGAACCACAAGCACAAAGCAACCAAAGGCAAAGGTAGAACAAAACGCGAGGAGCCGACATGAAATCTATGAGTTGGGGTTGGGAGCAGAAAGATACGAGGATCGCGGAAAAGGCGAAATAAAAAAGCCCTGCCCAGGCTAAGAGCCTAAGCAGGGCAACCAAAAGAAGCCTACCAGCCGATTAGGCGTGAGCGACCAACTTATTTTTGAGTACACCCTTGGGCGCTACTCCCACTTGCTTGTCTACCACTTCCCCGTTTTTGAAGACTAGCAAGGTTGGAATGCTCATCACTCCGTACTTGATAGAGGTCTGCGGGTTGGCATCTACGTCGAGCTTGCCGATGACGGCTTCGCCTTCCATTTCATTGGCCATCTCTTCGATGGCAGGGGCGATGGCGCGACAGGGACCACACCAGGCAGCCCAAAAGTCTACTAGCACCGGCTTATCTGATTTTAGTACGACTTCGTCGAAGTTCGCATCGGTAATTTCTATGGGTTTCGTCATTACTGAGTGATGTTTAATGATGGGTGATCGGTTGAGACCACATATGTTGATACGAAGGGAAAAGATACGGGTTGTTTCCGCTTTTCCAATCAATGTAGCAACAAATATAAGATCTTTGGAGGGGAAACGCTATCGGGTAGGCGACAGAACAGGGATCAGTGAACAGTGAACAGGGAACAGGGAACAGGGAACAGTGGTCAATGAACAGGGAACAGGGAACAGTGATCAGTGAACAGTGATCAATGAACAGTGAACAGTGGTCAGGGAGTAGTGAGCAGTGAGCAGTGAATAGTGAATAGTGAACAGGGAACAGTGGTCAATGAACAGTGAGCTCTGAACTTTGAACTTTAAACTCTGAACTACGAACGACGGCGCGTAATCCGTTCTGGTGTTTGCTCTCTTTTTATACCTTTATCTTCCTAAACACAAGCCTCACTCATCCTCTCATCCTCTCGACCCCTATGCCTCATTCTTACCTCATCGACGGTCAGCGCACTCCCATCGGGAAATTTACTGGTACCCTTTCGCCTATGCGCACGGATGACCTGGCCGCGCACGTGATCCGTGCGTTGGTGGCTCGCCACCCCGACATTCCTGGCGAGGCTTACGACGACGTAATCCTTGGTTGTGCCAATCAGGCCGGCGAAGACAACCGCAACGTAGCCCGCATGTCCCTACTACTCGCAGGCCTGCCCCACACCGTGCCGGGCGAGACCGTCAACCGCCTTTGCTCATCCAGCCTCTCGGCCATCGTGCAGGCCCATCGCGCCATTCAGGCTGGCGATGGCGATCTTTTCATCAGCGGCGGCGTGGAGCACATGACCCGCAGCCCTTGGGTGATCTCCAAGGTGTCGAAGCCCTTTGGGCGCGATGCCGAGATGCACGACAGTAGCTTTGGCTGGCGCTTTGTCAATGGTAAGATGAAGGACACGTATGGCACCGACAGCATGGGGCAGACGGCAGAAAACCTGGTGGATCAGTACGGGCTGAGCCGCGAGGCGCAAGATCGTTTTGCGCTGTGGTCGCAGCAAAAGGCGGCAGCAGCCCAGGCCAACGGTCGCCTGGCTCGCGAGATCGTCCCGGTGGAGATTCCCCGCCGCAAAGCCGATCCCATCCGCTTCGAGCACGATGAGTTCATCAAGCCCGATACCACGCTAGCGGTGCTGAGCAAGTTGCGCCCAGCTTTTCGCCAGAAAGGCGGCAGCGTGACGGCTGGCAATGCCTCGGGCCTCAACGATGGGGCCGTAGCGATCTTGGTAGCCAGCGAAAAGGCCGTGCAGCAGTATCAGCTCGAGCCTTTGGCGCGCATTGTCAGCTCGGCAGTGGTGGGGGTAGAGCCGCGCATCATGGGCATCGGCCCGGTGTACGCCACGCGCAAGGCCCTGGCGCGGGCGGGCCTGACCCTGGATCAGATGGACCTGATCGAGCTCAACGAAGCCTTTGCTGCGCAGGTGCTGGCCTGTCTGGGCCAATGGGGCATCGCCGCCGATGACCCCCGCCTCAATCCCAACGGCGGAGCCATCGCCCTGGGGCATCCCCTTGGCGTCACGGGGGCGCGCATCGCTTACTCGGCGGCGCTGGAGTTGCAGCTCACCGGCAAGCGCTATGCGCTGGTAACCATGTGCGTGGGCGTAGGGCAGGGCTACGCGGTGATATTGGAGCGGGCCTGAGCAGGTGCTCCGTGGGTCTGTCGGATCACCCAGCGCGCCGGACCAGGTAGGGTGCGCATGGCTTGCACCGAGGCTTCGGCCAGCCACGCGTGCTGAAAGAGCGCCTGGATCTGTCGGCCCATCCAGAGGCGGCGACCAAATTGCTGACCCCAGGCCCGGGCGTAGTGGCGCTCCATCGCCGACCGCGAAAGGGTACCAGCTAGGAAAGCCAGGCAGTGCTCGGCAGCGAGCTTGCCGCCCTGAATGGCCATGGCCATCCCATTGCCGCAAAGCGGGGTGATCAACCCGGCCGCATCGCCTGCCATGAGCAGGTGCTGCTCTACCGGAGGCTTAGGGGCAAAGGAAATCTCATTGATCACCAGGGGCCGGGGAAAGGCCGGACGGGCCTGGCGCAGGATATCGCCTAGCTCGGGGTTGCGACTGAGTACACGCTGCTCCAGCGCTTTGAGGCTGCCCCCGGCCTGCTTGAGTTGCTGCCGCGTGGTGAGATAGCAAAGATTGACCAGGCCATTTTCTACCTGCGAGACACCGCAGTAGCCCGCCTGAAAGTTGTAGAGGCCCACCTGATCGGCAGGGTAGGGGAGAGCGGTGTGATACTTGACGCCCAGATACGGGGAACGCTGCCGGAAAAAGCGGCGCTGCAAGTCTCGATCAAGGGTGGAGCGTTTGCCAAAAGCACCGATAGCCAAAGGGGCTTGGAGGACTTGCCCACTGGCCAGCGTTACCTCATGTGCCTCGCCAGTCCACGTGATGGATCGCACGGTTTGTCCTAAGTAAAACTGCACCCCCGCCGCTGCGCCCAATTGGTACAAGCTCTGATCGAAGGCATAGCGACTCAGGCTAAAGCCACCCAGCGGTAGTTCCATTTGCACGACGTTGCCCTGTGGCGAGCTGAGATGCAGGCGACGCAGATCTTTGGCCCCCAAAGCCATGGGATCGAAGCCTAGCCCCCTCAGGTAGCCACGCACCTCATGCGAGACGTACTCCCCGCAGACGCGGTGGAAAGGATACTGCTTTTTTTCGATCAGGGCTACCTCGACGCCTTCAAGCGCCAAATGCAAGGCTGAGGTGAGTCCGGCTAATCCGCCGCCAAGAATCAGAATGGAGGGAGGGGAGGGCATAGGAAATGGGGAATACGGAGGTTGTGGTATGCAGAAAAAACCAAGGGCAAGGAGGAAAACACTGGGCGGAAAACTGAAAATGCGCCAAAGGGAAAGCGAAGCACCCTTACGCCGACGATCACTGAAAGGAAACCTCGTCGCTGAGTTTGCCACGCTGGAGCAGGATGCTCTCGGTTTGGTCGCCGACGCGCACGTGGACGAGGTTGCGCTGGGCTGCGAATTGATCGGTGAGCAGGGCGTTGCGGATCCAGAGGGTGCCTGGCGGTTCTGGCAGATCAATCTCGACGTAGCACCAAGTAACGTCTGCTTCTTGTTCCTGCCCCAGGTAGCGCTGCTCCAGGTCGCGCTCTTGGCTGCGCAGGTTGAGTTGTTCCTTTAGATAAAGAGCCAGATAGACCTCCGCATCGGGATGCTGATCGGAAAGCCCAAGGTGGAGGGGCTGCTGATAGCGCGCGGCCAGGGCTTGCTCCAGGTCATCGGTGAACATTTTCACCGCTACTTCCAGGGTGCCATCTTGGGCATCATACTGGATTTCTGCCAAGCTAAAGTAAAAGGGATGCTCCCCTTCAGCAGGCGTAGCATTTATGGGCAAATAGTGCCAGAAGAGCATCACGAGAGCGAGCATACGAGTGGGTTGGTTTTCGTCAAACGAGACAAGACCGGGATGATGGCCTGGTGATTTCATTCGAAATGCGTGACCAGCAATTTGTAATTGAAAGCAATGCTGGCCAGAATCTCATACGAATTTTGAACGGTCAATTCACCTATATGAACGGTCAGGGGAATAAGGGAATAAGGGTATAAGGTAATTGGGCACAGCGTTTACTTACCGTTCATATTGGCTCACTCAGTGGCCGCCCAAGCGGC
>CAYVAP010000456.1:0-4623 GCA_964449365.1 uncultured Bacteroidia bacterium | reverse complement strand
ACTTATTGATAACAAGGCCATTCAATAAATCAACCACTCTACCATTCAACCACTTCGAAGTATAGCTGCCTCTTATGACAGCCAGGCGAGCCCTTTGGTGATGAAGATCAGCAGAAAAGGGAGTACGAAGAAGACGATCACCACGTAGGCCACGCCGTAGATGCGGTTGTCGTAGGCGAGCTTTCCCAACCGATCGGCTAGCCACACGGGGAGATCTCGCAAGCGCGACCAAGGGTAGAGCAGCAGCACTCCGAAGAGGTTGAATAGCACATGGGTAAAGGCTACGGCTAGAGCAGCCGAGACGCCCGCCGTAGGGGCTACCATGGCCGCGATCAGGGCGGTGGTAGTGGTGCCGACGTTGGCTCCCATGATGAAGGAAAAGGCTTGTCGCAGCGAAACTTTTTCGGTCGCGACCAGGGGCACCATTAGGGAGGTCGTGAGCGAGCTCGATTGCAAGGCCACGGTGGAGAAAAAACCAGAGGCCAGCCCGCGCAGCGGATGCCCAAAGAGAAAATGGTTGAGATTTTGCTGCAATCGTCCGATGATCATGTCGCGCATCACCCAGGTGAGTAGCCGCAGAGAGAGGAATAACGTGATCAACGCTGCCATCACGGCCAGATAGGGCCGCTCAGCTAGGGCTTCGAGCAGAAAAGCGGCGCTCCCTCGGGTAAAAACCAGCAACTGGGCCAACCAGGGCTGATGATCGAGCCGCATTTCAGTCGCGAGAAATTCGGCGCTGCCAGAAAGCAGGTGGGTGCTCCACTCCAGCCAAAACAGCACCATCACGGTGAGTATGTTGAAAATGTTGTGCAAGCTGGCGCCTGAGACGGCCTTCTGAAACTCTCGCCGATCGCCAATATGCCCCAGGGCGACGATGGTACTGGTGAGGGCGGTGCCCACGTTGGCTCCCATGATCATGGGCGCAGCTTGCGGCACGGTCAGGCCGCCGGCTGCCACGATCGAGACGATCAACGTGGTGGTGGTGCTCGAGCTTTGCACCACGGCGGTTGCCAGCAACCCAATAAACAACGAGGTAAAGGGGTTGGCGGTTAGGTTGACGAGGCCTTTGGCCAAATGCCCACCCAACAGGCTGAACCCCCCCGCCATGACTTGTAGCGCCACGATGAAGACGTAAAAGGCAAACAGAATCAACAACAGCTTCATCAAGCGTGGGAAGACCTTTACCCGAATGCCCCAGAAGGCGTCGGATAGCTGACCGCTATGAGATTCGGACGAGGATGAAAACGGATTCATAGGCAGCGGAGGTCGCCTGAGTGATAAATGGGACAGTAAGCTAGCGGACTGGTGTAGGCAGATCGTTACAAATTGGTTAACAATGTGTTATGGCTGGACGATCGCCTGACAACTCAAGGTTGCGGCTAAAGCTCGTGCAAACCCTATACCGTGTCAGCCGTGTTGGGAAGCAGGCTTGCCTAAAATTGGCGTCCCAGCCAGTCTAGTAAGTTGGTGGCCACGGCGGGCTCCATCAGCAGGGTGAGCACGATCCCAGCGATGGCCCCAAAGAGGTGGGCTTCGTGCCCAATATTGCCCCACTGCTTGAGGCCAGCGTAAAAGCTGAAGCCGATGTAAAGCAGAGCAAAGAGCCAACCTGGCATGGGCAAAATGAAGAAGAGCTGCAATTCCAGGTCCGGCACGAACATGATCACGCTGAGCACCACGGCACTCACGGCTCCGGAAGCGCCTAGGGCATTGTAGCCGGGTTGGTCGCGGTAGCGATAGAGGGCAGGCAGGCTGCTGATACCCAAACTGAGCACATATAGCAAAGCGAAGCGCCAGCTACCCAGCAGGTATTGCTCCAGCGGTAGCGCAAAAAAGTAAAAGGCGATCATGTTGAACGCCAGGTGCCAGCCCCCACTGTGAATCAAGCCGCTGGTGAAGAGCCGATACCACGCTCGATGCTTGATGGTCTGATAGGGATTGAAAATGAACTTGGCACGTAGGCTGGGGTCGTTGAAGGCTTTGAAGCTGGTAATCAAGGTGATCACCAAGATGGTGGCCGCAATCGGCGAGGCTAGCAACTGTTGGAAAAGGTTCATCGCAGAAGGAAGTCTAGGTATGGCCTAGGCGCCAGATAATAAGATAAGCTTTAAAAGTAAACAAAATCTTCTGATTTTGGTCAAAACTGCCCAGATTGGGTGTAGGACAGTTTTCCCTTTGGAGGGTTTTTACCCCTTGTGTCCTCCTCCAGGGGGGAATGGATGGTCCTACTGAGCCTTGCTCAGTACCTCTACAATGCCTCCTTGAGGGGCTGCGGGGGTGAAAAACAGCTTTTATACTTCAAAGTGGTTGAATGTAAGTTATAGTGTCTTACAACTCTACAATCAGACTACTGGACATCATCCATTAAGACAGAATTTCAAGATTCACAGGATCATAAGCACCTGAAAGCCATCTTGTCCCATCTTGTCCAAAAACGAGCGCTTCAGACTACGGATATCGTCGATTGATACAGGGTTTCAAGATCATAAGCACCTGAAAGCTATCTTGTTAATCTTGTCCCATCTTGTCCATCTTGTCCAAAAACGAACGCGCCAAAGGCTCATGTCCAGTAGTACGCTCTACAATCCTTACGCCACGTAGTATAGGAACTTTGGCCTACCCCCCCTCAGATTTTACCTATTTGATGCAAATACTCTCCACATTCTCCATCCCCTTGC
The DNA here is from genome assembly GCA_964449365.1 of uncultured Bacteroidia bacterium. Lineage (GTDB taxonomy): Bacteria > Bacteroidota > Bacteroidia > J057 > J057 > CAYVAP01. The sequence continues at coordinate 1,945 of CAYVAP010000456.1, read as the reverse complement.
GAGACGCTCCTCATGGCTAGCTTTGACCCTACCACTCCTGCCCCCCGCACCCGCAGATGGATGCGCTTCTTCGTCGAGGACCGCTACATCAGTGTGGTCATCACCGTCAACGCGGTGGTGCTCTTCCTGCTTTCCTTCAAATCGCTGGAGGGCAACTTGTGGCTAGACGTCATCGACGTGGTATGCCTGGCCTATTTCGTGATGGAAGCCTTGCTCAAGATCCGGCTCATGGGTTGGAAGACCTACATGTCCTCAGCCTGGAATCGCTTCGAGTTCATGATCGTGCTGGCCAGTGTCCCTTCGATGCTGCTGGTCTTCAACGCCAGCGTGTACGACCTGAGCTTCATCTTTATCTTCCGGATCGTCCGTATTCTGCGCTTCTTTAAATTTATTCGCTTCATCCCCAACCTTGGAGAGCTAGTGGCAGGGGTGAGCCGGGCCTTCAAAGCCTCCGTATTCGTACTTCTCGCCTTTTTCGTCTACAGCTTTCTGGTGGCCCTGATCAGTTGCCGCATGTACCAGGATGTAGCCCCTGCCCTATTCGGCGATCCGCTCAATAGCTACTACAACACCTTCAAAGTGTTTACCATCGAAGGCTGGTTTGAGGTGCCCGAGGAGGTGATCGAAGTCGGCCAACTCAACGAAACCGCCAGCTTCTTCACCAAATTCTACTTCATCCTCATCGTGATCACGGGCGGGCTGTTCGGACTGTCTATCGTCAACGCCATCTTTGTCGAGGAAATGGTACGCGACAACAACGACGACCTCATCCGGCAGGTAGAAGAAATGCAGGCTAAACTAGACCAACTGATCGCACAATCAAGCATAACCGACTCAAAATCAGCAGATAGCTCTCAATCACCCCCACCTCCCACACCCGACGGCAAAAAATATCTGGAGTAACGCGCAACCATACCGAACATTGGTGGTAGATTTGCGTAAGATTTACCAAAATTAATCGAGCATTGAGTGATCGCACAAATGCCCAAGTAATTTTAAATTACCTCAACAAACAGCGCCCGTTCTTAAATAAATTGTAAACAATCAGATTTTTTATTTAATCATTTGTAAAGCTCGCAAAACTTCCTCACCTTTGTATTGTCAGGTAATCGTAAAGAAAAACTTTCAACAACAGCCTGAAAATGTAGAGTGGTAGACGGTGCCACTGAGGGTTCGAATCCTTCCTCTGCATCTTGCGAGTAGTAGTAGTAGTCCTTTTTATTGGATCCCCGGCATCGCCGGGGATTTTTTTATGCCCTATCCACTATTACAATTGTTAAGCAAAGCACCCATCTGATAGTAATTCTTAATATTTTTAGATTTTTTATTAAAACATTTGCAAAACACATCTAACTCTCTTATATTTGTATTGTAAGGTTAAGGCAAAGGACCTGCTTTACGGATCTTTTCAGATATCTACTCAGTCGGCTTTATCCGAACCCACACTGCAGGATGGCGGAATTTAGGCAAACGCACCCTCTGGTCTCGGGGGCGAGGGTTTGGGATAAAGCCCCTCCACATCCGTGGAGGGGCCTAACCACCTTTTGAAGGTTCGAATCCTTCTCCTGCAGCTCGCGAGTAGTAGTAGTCCTTTTTAATCGGTCCCCGGAGGTAGCAGCCCGGGGATTTTTTTTCTCCCTCGCGACGTGGTCAAGGCCCCGCCTGTAACCACAAAAGTGGGGCTTCAGCACGGGTCAACCCCTCATACGGGCGTTTGTAGCCGCGTAGCGACGACCCCGCTTGTAGCCGCGTAGCGGCGGCACCGCCTGTAACCACGTAGCGGTGCCCCCGCTTGTAGCCGCGTAGCGGCGACCCCGTTTGTAGGCATAGCCGCGACCCCGCTTGTAGCCGCGTAGCGGTGGCCCCGTTTGTAGGCATAGCCGCGACCCCGCTTGTAGCCGCGTAGCGGCGGCCCCGCTTGTAGGCATAGCCGCGACCCCGCTTG
>CAYVAP010000455.1:0-4626 GCA_964449365.1 uncultured Bacteroidia bacterium | reverse complement strand
GCTACACCCGATCAATGAACAGTATAAACCGCTGCTCATCAAGGCATTCGCCTTTCAAAAGGGGGAAGTTATTTTTCTCGCGTTACTTAGTCTCGACCTCTCAATCTCTCAACTTCCTATTCTCAATCTCTCAACCTCCTATTTTCAGGCGAAGAAGGCCAACTTATTTTTTGAGCGTTACTTAGGTACCTAAAAATCAGCTTGGTAGCTCACGAAAGGTAGCACTGGCAGCAAGCCGATCAACTGTACCTGAGGCGGTTGTCGATTGGGTAGTGGCCGTGCCGTGAAGGGATTGAGGCGGCTGTAGACGTTGTAGAGGCCCACCTGCCAGGTACGCTCACCCCAGGGCTTTGCCTTGCGCCAGCTCAGGCTCACATCCAACCGATGAAAGGCTGGCAGTTGGTAGCCGTTTCGGCTGCCAAAACGCAGGGCTCGGTTTTGATTGGGCCCGGATGACTGCAACTGATCTGGCACGTCAAAAGAAGCCACAGGCAGGGTCATGCGCTGACCGCTTCGCCATCGCCAGGTAGCATTGAGGTGAAAACGAGGGGTAAACCGTTGGTTGTACACCAGTACTAGGTTGTGGCGGCGGTCATAAGCAAAAGGAAAGGGAGCTCCGCCGTTGAGGGTAGGAAACTGCCGCTGGGTCCAACTCAGGGTGTAGCTGATCCACCCGGTGCTGCGTCCCTGCGTACGGCGCAAGTACCACTCAGCCCCGTAAGAGGTCCCTTCTCCGCGTGCCACCTGCCGTTCCCAGGTTTCCGTTTGGGCCAGCGTTCGTGGCTCCGGTCCGGTCACCAGGAAATTGGCCCCTTCTTCGAACTCGATCACGCCGGTCATGGCTTTGTAGTACCCTTCCACGCTCCATTCCCACCCCATCCCCATTTGCCCGCTCAACCCCAACGAACTCTGCCAGGCTTGCTGCGGAGGCACCCGGTCAGTGGCAGGGACCCAGAGGTCCAACGGCAAGCTGACCGCCGTGCTGGTGAGCAGGTGCAAAAATTGCACCTGCTGGGTGTAGCCTGCTTGCAGAGATAGCCAGTCAGACAGCAGCCAGGTCAGACCCGCCCGTGGCTGTAGCGTGTAATAGCCCCTATCGCGTACCCAGAAGGCTGTCCCTCGCAATCCAGCTCGCAAAGTCAGGCGAGGGTGCAGCCTGAGGTCATCTTCCAGATAGATGGCTCCCTGCCAGGGCAGGATCCGCTGCGACTGCAAAGCGGAGTCCAGGTTGAGGGCCGTTGCTGAGCCGCCCTGCAACTGCACGGCCCCAGGGTCAAAGCGCTGCCGGGCCAAGCGCAGACCGCCTCGTAGATGATGACGCAGCCCGACCTGACGCGAGAGATCCCACTGCAAGGCATACTCTCGGATACGAGATTGAAACCGCAAGGCTGATACCAGGGTATCGCGCTGATTGGTTACCTCGGTGCGGAAACGGTAGTTGCTTACGTAGGCAGTAAGCTGTGAATACAGGTTGCCACCCAAGAGTCGATTCCACCGTAGCACCCCCGTGAGGTTGCCCCACTGCAAATCCGTACGCTCTTGCAGGGAAGTCGCAGTAGGTGCCGCCTGCAGGCTAAGCCGGTCGCGCCCGGTGTAGAAGCTGACGTATAACTCGTTGCCCGGGGCAAAGCGGTGGTTGATCTTGGCGGTCAGGTCGTGAAAAAAGTAATTGCTACGCGCGCCACCAGGATTACCGAGGCGCTGGATCGGCCCGGCCAGTAGGTCTAGCCAGGTACGCCGCCCTGAGACCAAAAAGGACGTCGCGGCTTCTGATTCTGAGGATTGGCCCCAGCGGATCGGCCCCTCCAGCATGACTTTTCCGCTGATCAGTCCCAAAGCAGCCTTGCCCCCAAAGCGGCGACGATTTCCTTCTTTGAGGCTGATGTCTAGCACGGAGGACAATCGCCCCCCGTAGCGCGCTGGAATGCTGCCCTTGTACAGCGAGACCTGATTGATGGCCGCCGGATTGAAGATGGAAAACAGACTCAGCGCGTGGAACACGTTATAGACGGGCACCCCGTCGAGCAGGATCAGGTTTTGGTCGGGCGTACCACCGCGCACGTACAGGCCGCTGCTGCCTTCGGTGCCAGTTTGCACCCCGGGTAGTAACTGCACGGCCTTGAGCAGATCAGCCTCGCCGAGTAAGGTAGGAATGGCCGCTACCGTCTGGGCAGAAAGCCGAATGCGTCCCAGCGACGGAGGCCCTGCGGCAGCGGCCTCGATACGTACCGAGTCGATTTGGCGGGGCAAAGGCTGCAGGTACAGCGATAGCAGCGTGTCTCCTCCCGCTACGCTTATTAGCGTACGTGGCTGATAGCCAGCAGCACGCACCTGTAAGATGGTGGGTTGCTCGGGGAGTTGCAACTGAAAGAAGCCATAGCGATCCGTGCTGACCTGCCCTTGGATGGCTGGGGCCGCCACTGTACCACCAATGATGGCTTCGCCGCTCAGGCTGTCGCGGAGATACCCCTGCACCAGGCGGCGCGGCTGGGCATGTGCGGTACAAACTGCCAACCACAGCAGCAGCCATCCTGCCCTACATACGCCTCTCATCGACTAAAATGTAGGTCTACCTTGCTAGTGGCCAGGGTGGCATCTCCCATCTGCCTCCCATTAATCAGGACCATCTCTCCTTCGGTCAGGGTCTCGAGGGCAAAGCTTGCTTGCCACAAGTACAGGCCATAGTTGGTCTCATAAGGGTCATCCACTCCGGTGTAGGTCAGGGTTACTCCTGGCTGATCGGGGTTCCCGTCTAAAAAAACCTCGAAGTAGTACCCAATTTGCTCGCCGTCGGGCAGGTCAGTGTAAGCCCAGTAGCCTACGGTTTGGGGGTCGTCGGTAGGTTCGATCACGAAGGTCCCTCCTGGCCGATCGACCACTGAGTCCTGGCCTGGTCCGTGCCAATCAGTCAGGATGATTTGCTCGATGGTCCAGCGTCCCTCCATATCGCGCATCAGCCGATTGCTGGCTCGGTCGCGGCAGGAAGAGAGTGATAATATGGCTACTAGAAAAATAGCCAGTATGAATATATTCGAAATTCGCATCATAGATAAATGAGGGTAAGTCATCAAAGTAAGTGTACAGATTCAGTTTTCACATTCCATGTACCATCTGATTCCTGCTCCCGTGTTATAGTCTTCCCAGCAGTAATCGTGTCTGGTAATCATAGCACTTTCGAGGTAATCATCCACATCCCAGGTCCAATTATCATCGGCATCATCCTCCCACCAATGCATCACATAGTGCTGTCCCATGGTTGACCAGTCCCAAGTGGCAAGCACCTCGAAATGATATTGGACCCAGTTCGAAGGTGTAAATTCGGACCTAGGTTTATTTTGTGGAGATAGTTTTTTCCTCACAGTGTCTCCGGACGCAAGGTTCATGCGAAATCGAAACTCGGGCTTTCCCGCTACCCATCCTTCAATTGCACTGATGTTAGGCACGTTGATTTGCCAAATGCTTTCGCTCTCAAGATCATTACGAAATGTTTTGCTAGCCGGTGAACTAACGTCGGCAGGCGGATCCAACCTTCCATCTGGATTTACTCGCTCATTCAGACCTACTACCACGACCGGAACAGCCGGATCTTGCTTAGTAGATAGAGTGGTAGCGACATCGCCTGAGCGGTAGCACTCGATCATGGCAACGGATGAATCTTCGAAATCAGACGCACAATACGTGGTTAGCGGGATGTCGTTTTCCGCGTCCCACTTTTCAACGTTTACCGGCACACTAAATTGGAGGGTCGGATAATCCTCCATCAGTCGGGAAAATTTAACTTCTGGCTGCTGATTATATTTCGCCAGTCCCATAATGATTTTGGTCCGCAGTGATTGACCGTCAGAAAAAGAAAAATCTAGATGATGCATCCAAAGGACACTGTAATCGCCGTCAAACTGCTTCAGGGCTTCACTTTTCACCCACTCTCGAACAATTTCATCCAAAAGCAGGCTTGAGGTAACCTTTGCTAGGGTTCGAAGTTCTTGGTTGAATTGATTATGGGAAGGAAGAGCTTGCTCAGTTAGTGGAATGGGCCTCTCTACATTGCAGGAAAAACCAGTAAGAACGATGCATACAAAAAAAACAGTTTTAAGATTTTTCATAAAAAATTAACAAAAGGGTGGACTTGCTTTTAAATCTCTTACAAAGAAGTCTACTTACACTCTGAATACTTAGGAGTACGGCATAATCAAGAATTTTTCTGACTGTTCCGGAATCGGGTGCTCTACTCGCATCTGATTATCAGGGGATAAAGACTCATATTGGGTTAAGGTTCACCCTCTGTGTCCTCCTTCAGGGGGACATTCCCTTCGATTGAGCAAAGCTCAACCTTGCTGCCATACTCCCTTGAGCAAGCTACGGGGGTGGAAAGAGCCGCAGAAACCAGCACTTGAAAACGGAGTGGTCAGGAATTTTTCGATAAATGCCTAGGTACTTTGCATTCGAAATTCGTGATCAACAATTCGTAATCGAAATAAGTAACGCTCGAAAAATAAGTTCCACTTTTGACTCGATCTCTCGCCCGCATACTGCGTCAGAAAAAGCCTCATTTGGCTCGCTAAGTAAGGCTCAAAGAATAACTTCCCCTTTTTGTTTCACGCAAAGGCGCAAAGGCGCAAAGTAAAA